>JAITAM010000093.1 GCA_031284085.1 Spirochaetaceae bacterium | reverse complement strand
CCTAAATCAGTACGGCCTCGTGGCGAATAATGCGAAGACATGGTACATAGATAACGGGGTAAACATGGCATTTTGCTTTAGTCAGCTGTTCTTTTTTTACTCTTTTTTTTCTTGAGGCTAGGTCTGACCTGATTTCCAGCTTGGCTTTGTCGGAGAATTCTGTTCTGGACAACACGCGGCCGCATAAGGTCTGACTTGGTTTCCAGCTTAGCTTTGTCGGAGAATTCTATTCTGGGCAAACACGCGATGGCCTCAAAAACAGAGTACAAAGATGCCTAAAGTTCTATCCTGTCTGTAGAACGCATACCTAATGGCCTGTATCTGCCACTAAAAGCCCATACTCCATATATTTCTGCTTATAAATCATTGCTTGGAGGTAAAGATTCCAACTCAGGATCTTAAAACCCCGAAGTGAAAATGGAAGGTAAATGGTCTTGTTTTTAACGCCCGCAGGCCGGCTCTTTGACTTTGTATGCTGTGTAATAAACTATGGGCATCGGCAGGCAATTATCTTTAACGGAGAAGTTCAGCGCCCCATTGATAGTTGCGCTCGTTGTTTCATAACAGGTCAGACCTTGAAGAGCCTGCGTCTGTTTCGCCTGCTTGAGGTCCGGTCTAAGGCCGCCTTTGATACAATACAGAAAGTTTAGCTTGCGGCGGGTTATTCGTACCGCAGGACATCTGCCGGCTTTGTCTTTAATACTCGACCGGAGGCAAACCATGCTGCGGCAAGTGCAGAAACTAAACCAAACATAAAAATAAGCACCACTTCCCCAAAAATAACACGGGAAGGGATTTCTTTGAGGTAAAAAACGGTTGATGAGAAAATGGCAAAGTCCGCCGTCCCCGCAGAGGAAAAACCGCTTGCTATATAGTTGATAAGATGGATAATCGCATTAACGACAGCTTCCAGAAGCGTAAAAAAAGCGGAAATATGGGTGGCGATGAGCAATCCTAGAATTAAACCTATACCGGCGCCGGTCAAGCCTATAATTCCCCCGTCAAAAACAAAAATGAGCCGCACCGCCAATTCGCCGCCTCCCACCGCCCTAAGAAGCCCTATATCTTCGCGCCTCTCTAGGACCGTCCGCCGCTGCGCCTGAAAGATATTCAGCCCTACAACAATGAAAATAAGCCCGACCAGCACAAACATAAGAAGTTTTTCGGTACGCAAAGCGCCGAAAAATGCCTTATTATAATCACGCCATGCCCTTAACTGAAAAATCTTTTCATCGGGTTCTTGCGCCAAGAAGGCTCGGATACTTTTTTCGGTGCGAGCGTCCTGCCAGCGGTTATGAAGCTTTATCCCCAAAGACAGACTTGTATTGTCGAGGTTTGCCGCAAGCTCTAAGGCAATGTAGCCCCAACTACTGTCGTATTCATAGAAGCCGGAGCGGAAGATACCGGTTACGGTAAAAACCGTATCCTCAGTCTCAACCTCCTCGCTTAAAATACCGGAAACTGAAATAAGCGTTACGCTGTCGCCAAGGTGAACGCCGAGCAGGCGGGCCAGTTCTGTGCCTAAAAGCAACGCATGATCCGTGTCGAGGTCAAAAGAGCCGGCTTCAAACGTCAATTCTTTGCGCATTCCGCCGTCTTTTTGCAGTGCATCGTGAGGCACGCCGTGAAGAACCGCAACCTGTTGAGAGCTGCGTTTTCCACGCATTAGTCCTTGAAATTCCTTAAACGGCACTACGGAAACCACTTCCGGTAGGGCGCGTATTTTTTCTTCAAGCGCTTCAACGGCTGCTTCAGCTTGTCCTGCCAGTTCCTCATCGTGAAGATATGAAGGGTTAAGCCCCAGTCTAATATGGTATGAAGATAGTTCCAAAATGCTTTCAATAAAGCCCAGTTGAAACCCATTCATCACTGCAATAATAACGATTAAAGCCAATACTCCGGTGGCAATTCCTAGAATTGCCAAGACCGGCGCAGGAGAACTATGTCCACCGCGAGACATATAGCGCTTGGCAATGTAAGTTATCCATGATAGGTCTACCATAAATGAGCATTATATCACAGTTTGCAAAACAAGCCAGCCCTAAGGCGCAGGTTAAGCGGTGTACATATTGTTTTGAGCAAGATGCACACCCTCACGATTCGGTTGGTATTATTTTTGATTTGGCTAATTGCAGGCAGGTTATCTTCCCCGTGGCATGAGGTAGCGTCCTTGAGCTATCTTTTGCGCAATGAGGAGTGATTGAGAGATAGAATCGATTGTGTCTTTAACTTCTGTAATAGTTACAGCCAGCTCATCCGATGTCTTTTTCAATTCTTTGATGAGGGTAGGAATAGCACTAAAATTAGCCTGAGTATCTATAGAGCCGATCTGCATTTTATCGGCTACTTGTTGGATGAGCGCCAGTATTTCAAGAGTATCCCTTCGTATGGCTGCTTGTTTTTCCATCTTTTCGTTTGCCTCAGCTATAACAAGCCCCATACCGGTAATAATGGCGCACATATTTTCCATAGTAGTAACAGTATCAACGGAATCTTGCTTTATTTTTATAATAGCGTAAGCCATCTTTTCAATTTCTTCTGAAATAGACTCCGTTTCTTTTTTTGACGATTCGGCTAACTTTCGTATTTCGCCGGCAACTACTGCAAAGCCTCTGCCGGATTCGCCTGCATGAGCAGCTTCTATTGCGGCGTTCATTGCCAGAATATTGGTTTTTACCGCAATATTGGTAATTGCGGTGTTGGCTTGAGCTAAGGTTTCTGACTGAACTGCTATTTGGGACAGCTCTTCGTTCAGATTCTCCAACATTTTTTTGTTGATTTGTGATGTTTTAGTTAATTTTATGGTTATATGATGCGCTTCACGCAGCTGAGAGTTGATCTGGCTGGAATTTTTTGTGATCTCTTCTAGAGACTGTATAGCCTGCGAGGTATTGTTTGATTGTATTTCAAGAGTATCTTTAAGAGTAGCAAAGTTTTTTGCTACTTCAGTAGAAGGCGTCGATGTTTGATTTACAAAATCAAGCTGCGATTCTGTTTTACCGGACATTATCTCCACGTTTCTGCTGATGGTGCGTAACCCGTCAAAGGATTGAGCAATAACATTGTTTAAGTTTTTGCTGATATTAAGCTGTTTCCCCTGTATTTCATTGTTCAGACCCCTCACTGTTCTTTGTAATTGCCCGTTGAGCGTGATAAGTGCGTCTTGTATTTCACCGATTTCATCGTTTCGACTTTTTTTAATCTGAATATCTTGAAGAGTTTGGGTACGGGAGTATATATCTACCAATGCCTGAGCAGTATCGACTGTATTTTTGATAGGTTTAACAAAGAGCAGAAACCCACTGATTATAAAAAACAGTGCAGCAATGGCCATAATAATGGCAGACATGAGAAGCATACGGAACAAGAGGGTATTTGCATCTCTAAAAACGAGCTCGGTCGGTACTATTGAGACAAGAATCCAGTCTACTATTGGAATTTTAACCGAAGAAAGCAACTGCCTCCTGTGTATTACAGAAAAAGAAGGTGAAGAAAGAACATTTTCTTTATATGGCTCAAATCGTCTTGATGTAAAAAAATCTCTTTGCATACCGGAAGGACTATAGCTTGTAATAACAGTGCCTTTGCTATCCAACAAGAAGATCTGGTGCTGTAAGGCGGTATTTGACAAGGCATTCTCAAACAGTGTTTTTATTGCTTCAAGTGAACAGTCGGCGCCGACTACACCAATATCCTGTTGATTTTTGTTAAAAGCAGTACTTGAGACTGTGATGCAGAGCTTTTTAGTTTCCGTATCAATATACGGAGCGGAGTAAGCAATGCCTTGTCTTGCAGCTTTTGCAGCGACAAACCACTGCTCTTGGGTGCTGTCAAAGTCATCCTGTATATATCGGATTTTTGAAAAGACCATAGCGCCGCCGTCTTTGTAAGAAACATTATTTGAGTAATAAAGAACATTTACATCAGATAGCAAAGCAATGCTTTGTCTAAGATAAGTTTGCATAGTATCAAGGGTAAAGGTATCCTGCTCATTAAGCACTGCAATACCGGATGTGGTACAACGTATGATAGTTGTGTACTGTTCAAGTATAGAGTTGATATGTGCCTGAATTTGGCTTAGCATATCTTCGGTATTAAGAGCGGCTTGGTTATGCAAAGATGAACGCTGACTGAAGAAAGAAAAGAATGCAAATAATATCATGACTACGGCAACCGTTATTAACGGCACAGTAATTATTAGTTGCTTCAACGAAATTGATTTCAGAGAAATATGTTTTAGGGTTGCTAAAATATTTTTTTTTGTCTTTACTACAGCGGTAAGAGTAAAAGTACTTTTAGCCTTTCTTTGTGCCATAACATCACCATTCCTTCTTGGTATAAACCTATACTCGTTTCTTCAATATTATGAAGAGAGTACGACTCTGTCAACAGGCAAGCCTGTTTTTAACAGCCGCAAGCTGTTCCAAAGTTACGCTGCTGGTATAAGGCGAAACAGGTCAGACCTTTAGTTGATCTTAATTTCAAGAAAATAGCCGGCATAACGTATCAAAATTTGCGATCGGTACTTGACTTTTTCCCTCTTCTTATTTTAGAATAATGAGCGTGGGGGCGTAGCGAAGCTGGTTTATCGCGCTGGCCTGTCACGCCGGAGACCGCGGGTTCGAGTCCCGTCGCTCCCGAAATCTGTTCATTGACATTCCCCGGTTGTGTAATGGTAGCACGGCAGACTCTGGATCTGCTTGTGGGGGTTCAAATCCTCCCTGGGGAAA
>JAITAM010000082.1 GCA_031284085.1 Spirochaetaceae bacterium | reverse complement strand
AGTTAAGGTAAGGTTGTACTCGTCCCCCTCCTTCGCATTTGCAGTAAGCCACTCAAGCGCCGCTTTCAAAGATGTATTCGGCACGGCGGTAGTCCAATAAGCGTAGACTGTTATACTCTCGGTTACGGTCGTAGAACCGGTAAACCTAGTACCGTCGCCATTCTGTAGCGTCCACCAGCCACCAAAACTATACCCGCTCCGTTCCGGATTTGCAGGCATTGAAGCATCGACCGAAGCGCCGCTATTCACCGTCTGCGTCTGCGTCGTTTCGCCTTCGCTAAAACTTCCGCCGTCCGCATTGAACGTTATGGTGCATTCCTTTCCTTTGGACTGCGACAAATCCTCGCAGCCCGTCAAAACCAAAGCCACCATCATCACGAAAGCGACTCCGATAAACAAAAACCTTTTTAGCTTCATCTTCATACTCCTTTGTGCGCTTTGCGCACTAGCTCTTACAGGCCAGCCTTTGAGGTCTGACCTGTCTTTAGCTCTATAGTGAACCTCTCACTCCGATCCACGTCAGCTTTCTGACCCGACCCACGTCAGCCTTCTGACCCGACCCACGTCAGCCTTCTGACCCGACCCATGTCAGCCTTCTGACCCGACCCATGTCAGGGTGCTGGGGCAGCTACGGTCAGCGTAAAGGCGCTTCCTATTGTCCGAGACTTTTTCAGCATGGTACTCCCTGACCCGCTGAACTGCGTCTTTACCTCTACTTTCCACGTCCCCGCTGCCAACCCCGGTATCACTCCTATCAACTTTGACGCCGTGTTCTCCGCTAGGTTTCCGGCTACCTTCACCTTCTGGGTCTGGTCGGCTTCCGATACAAAATACACGCCCACATCAGGATCGTCCCCGACCATCTTTATCTTATGTCCACTTATGCTGAACAGTCCGTTGGGAGTGAGCGTTTCGTTCACCGCTTCCGTGCTTACATCCACAAACTCGTCGATGTAACCTTGCACGTCGGCCAAGCCTTCAACCTCAACGGTGATGTGCTCGGCAAGGGTGCGTAAGGGTGCGCGGGTGCGAAAACGGAAGGTTATCGGATGTTTTTTAACATCGTATCCTTCGGTAATTTTGTCAAAAGTGCCGCCTACGTTGGGATGGATGGAGAAGTAACCGGTGTTGACGGCAAAGCCGTCGCACAGTTGATAAGCCATTTCGTCCAAGAACTGCTTGACATGCTCGACTAAATCGTCGTAGTTGCCGGTGAAGCCGCCTCTTTCTTTGAGAGCGGCGCAGATTTGCTCGATGGTCAAAGACGCCTCGCTATTGGTGCGAGCGATATAAGCGCCTTCTACATTAGTAAAGTAATTGGGATAAAGTCTTACGATGACGTTGTGCAACTTGTATAAGTTACTGAGAAAAGCCATAAAGGCCTCCTTGGAAGGGAATAAAAAAAAGCGGAAACAACGTTTCCGCACAGAGACAGAGTTAAAGTGATTTATAGATGTATAGAGGTGGCGATAAGAGAGGGCTTGACAAAGAGTTAGCGGATTATAAAATTGCTTGTTGCTTGTTGCTTGTTGCTTGTTGCTTGTTGCTTGTTGCTTGTTGCTTGTTGCTTGTTGCTTGTTGCGCTATATTTCCAATATTTCCACTGCGCCCCTCTAGGGGAACGAGATATTCATAAAACATTTTACCAATCTTCCTTTTTCTTTGCTTATGAAAATAGTATACATCATAACTTATTTTTTTACAAGCACAATTTCTTTATTTAACAAAGATTTTACTAGCCCAGAACAGGTCAGACAGCCACAGGCTGTTTCCAAAACAGGTCAGACCTCTAGCCCAAAGGGTCAGACCTCTAACCCAAATCAGGTCAGACCTCCGACCCAAAATCAGGTCAGACCTCTAAGCCCAAAGGGTCAGACCTTACCTTGCTTCTATCAGGCAAAAAGCCGTACCTCCGCTTCCGATAGAACAGCCTTTGAAACAGGCTGGCCTGAGACCTCTAACCAAAACAGGTCAGGCCTCCGTATTGATGTATTGAAAAAATGATAAAAATATGGTTACTCTATGTAAAGAGATTCTTTGTGATAGCATGTGTTTCAATAAAAACATATAACCCTCTATTATCAAATACTCGGTATACAATGCCGCAGTTCTCTATTGATAGCGTCTGAATTACAAAGTAGAATAAAGGAAATTGGATTGTTACATGAACGATCATTATTTACGGTTCAAAACCATACAAGGAAGTTTTCCTATGCCTAAATCAAGGTTCAATGATGGACGTAACGGAGAAGATAAAGCCGCCGCTTTTTTGGAGGCGGCGGGTATGCACATTATCGCCCGCAATGTACGCTCTCCGGATGGAGAGATAGATATAATTGCACAAGATGAAGAAGTTATAGTTTTTGTTGAGGTAAAAGCATGGTCTGCTTACGGCGTAGAAAATCTGCAGTATAGTATCAATAAACAAAAGCAATACCGGATTATTGAAACGGCTAAGTATTTTTTGGATGCCAATCGAAACTATAATACCATGACCGTTCGGTTTGATGTTGTATTTATCGGTCCTCAGAGTATTACTCATCTTAAATCAGCTTTTGTAGAAGGACTAGAATAAATGGCCCAAAGACGAAGGGGAGGAGCGGCAAGTCAGTATGCTCGTTCCCAACCTTTCAACTTGGAAGAAATCCGCAGCAAGCTTGGTAATGATGTGTATCTAAATGAAGCAATTCAGCGATTGGCATTCGTTTTAAGCAATGAAATCTTTGAATTATCGCAAAAGGAGCAAAGTAATGGGAGGAAGTAACCGCCGCCGCAGTGGACGCAACTTAGAAGCGAATAATGGGAATGATACGGCAAAATCCGGGCGATCCGATAAAAAAAGCGCCTCTCCTAAGCTAAAATGGTCGGCGCCGGATGTCTCGGCGCACCCTTTGCCGCTATTACACTGTGCCTATTGCGGCCGCCCTATCCGTGATGTTACCACAGCTATAGAAGACAAAAGCGGAGCGCCTGTGCATTTTGACTGTATTTTGGCAGTGCTTGCTAACCGCGAGAATCTAGAGAAAGGAGATTCATTTGCCTATATCGGCGCAGGACGCTTCGCCATCGTCCATATTAGCATCCATCGGGATATACAGATATTTAAGATAAAAAAAATATTTGAATGGGAAAATAAGGAACATAAAGCTGAATGGAGAAAAGCAATAAGCGATCATTATTCGCTGACATAAGTTTATAATCAACCGGCATGGCTTTTTTCTATACGTTTTAAGTATCTAGCACCTTTTCACCGCAATTTCTTTTTCTACTATAGAATGTTTCCTTTTGGGATGTAGCGTTTCCAGCGTATATATACCTGATGGCCGGTGCCGTTTTCCTGATGGCGCTCCTCCGTTTCAAATTGCGGGATAGCCCGAAACAAGTCGCCCAGTTTTTTGAAACCGTAATTTCGCGGATCAAATTCGCTTGAGCGGTTATTGATTTGTTGTCCAACACCGCCTAAGTATGCCCATCCGGATTCATCGGCAAGATCGTCCACTACATCATGCAAGAGCCGAACAAGTTCATGGTTTCCTTCGATTTTTAAGCGCAGGTCTTTACGAGGTTGTAAAGCCGGTTTTGCCTCGTCTTCATCCGGCTCTTCTTGTATATCAAGCAGAATCTCCGTGAAGATGAATTTATCACATACCGACACAAAAGCACGCGGCGTCTTTTGTTCCCCAAACCCGTAGACCATAAGGCCGCTTTCTCGCAACCGAGCGGCGAGCCGTGTAAAATCGGAATCGCTTGAAACGATACAAAAACCGTCGAGCTTTGCACTGTACAAAAGATCCATAGCGTCAATAATCATAGCGGAATCCGTAGCGTTTTTCCCGCTTGTATAGGAAAATTGCTGTATAGGCTGTACAGCAAATTCCAAAAGCTTATCCTTCCATGAGCGCAAATTGGTACTGGTCCAGTCCCCATAAATACGCTTAACACTGGCAACACCGTACTTTGCAACCTCGTCTAAAAGCCCTTTAATAATAGCCGGCTGTGTATTATCTGCATCGATTAAGACGGCAAGCTTTGCCTGATTCATTTCCGATTGAAGATTTATCAATGGCATTAACACCTCATATTTTTGTATGATATAAAAAATTCTCAAAGTATACAAGTTAGCTAGTTGAGGTGCGCTTGCCTTAGGCAGGTTAATAGTTGTCTTCTATTTTTTCGATGCTCTCCATATTATCTTGAATCAACCGCAGCATCTGTTCAATGTCGGCTTTGGAGATATTCGATTGTTGAAGCATCTTTTCCATTGTGGCGGTGATCTGCTCGTATTCCTGAAAGGTTTCTTTGATGGCGGCTATATCGGCATTGAAGAGGTCAAGCACCTGATGCTCCTGCTCGCTTAACCCTACGATCTTCTGCACCAAAGCTTTTCCTTCTTTCACTTCATCCTGCATGGTATTCATTCGTTCCGATAAATTGGTGATATGCACGATG
>JAITAM010000015.1 GCA_031284085.1 Spirochaetaceae bacterium | reverse complement strand
TGGAACTTTTGTATCATGTCTAACCATTTCCATTTTCTTATTACCCCAGCCGAAGGGCAAAGCCTTTCTGAGATATTGAAATGGATTAAGATGGTATTTGCGATTCGGTGGAACAAAATGAACCACAAGACAGGACACTTCTGGGGAGATAGGTTCTATTCACGGGTAATAACGGACGAGCAGGACTTCTGGGCTGTGTATAACTACATCGATCAGAACCCTGTTAAGGCGGGACTTGTAAAAGAGCCTCGTGAATGGAAGTACAGTGGAGCGTATCATCGGGAACACGGGATTACAAAGATTATCTCTTTCGTGGACGACACAATTCTGAAGTCAGAGTTGAAGGTACTCCAGTGAATAAGGTCAGACCTGAGGTTGTTTCTTGTAGGCAAAAAGCCGTATGGCCGCTAGAAACAGCCTGCGGTTGCTGAAACACGCAGGCATGCTTGGCCGGAATATGTAAAGATAAACCTTGATTAACCATCTGTTTCTATAGTATAGTACCGGTAATGTTTGTTCTTGTTGTCCTTTCACTAATAACAGTTCCGGCTTTTACTCAAGAAACTGGTGATAGTGCCATAGCAGCACGCTATGTTCAGTGGGCGCAGGCAGCGCTTCAAGAGAATCAGTATGAACGTGCCGGTTTAGCATTAGAGCGCGCCCTTGATTTTGCCGATACCTCTTCGGATATTTCCTACCTTTATGCACTCGTGTTATCGTATCAGGACAAACCGCAGGGTGCGATACTCAATGCGCTCAGGCAGGCATTAGAAACCGGGCGCTGGGTACAGTACAATCCGGCGCAGGCGCGTCTTTTAGAAACACAAGTACTCATTCGGCTGCGGCTTTTTTCTCAGGCCTTACAGTCATTGCAGGCTCTGCCTCTCAATGCCGACACGAGCTATTTACGTTTGCTCATCCTCAAAAATACCAACACACAAGAATTCAAAGCCTTTTTATTAGAAGCGCTGGAACGCTACCCTCGTGATGGACGGTTTGTACGCCTCTTTTTAGACTACGCCTCTTTCCAAGCGCCGGAGCTTGCCGATGCGGATATATTATCAGAGATTATAATGAAGATACCGTTCTTGTTGAACAGCGACCCGGCTTTAGCCTACCTCGTTACTCCTTTTATAAAGGACGGCGATACGGCGCGGCACTTTGTTACATCGCACCGGCAGGGAAGCAAAGCGGATCCGGCATGGTTCCCGATTATGCTCAACTTGGGACTCGTTGACGATACGTACATAATTCAAGAACTGGCAGGCCAGACTAGTATTGATAGAACACTCCTTGAGGATATATGGAACTTACTACGCAACGATGAAGCGCGCTCGATAATGAGAGAGCGTTTTGCAGGCTTTTCCGGTACTATAAGCGAAGATACTGATAAAGACGGTTACATAAACTTCAGCACCGTGTATAACAATGGACGGATCACCTCTTTAAGCGACGACTTTAATCAAGATGGACTTGCGGATCAAGTGATTTTTTTTGAAGACGGAATTCCGCATTATGCGGAGCTGATCCTTGTGCCTGAGTTGTCGGATGCTGGGGGGACTGCTTCTTCTTTATTTGCATTGCCTATAAAAGATGCCGAGCGTCAAAAAGCGATTGTACAATGGGAAAAATATCCTGCGCTCCTTGATGCCGAGGCGGCGGATACCTACTACTTTCTACGCCCCTTTGATTTATTTTTTACTCCGGTTTATATACAAGAGAACGCAGTTGCCGGCTTGCCGTATCCGCAGCGGAGTGTGCCGCTTAGACTTTCTATCCATGCTTTGGCTGCTTCTTCTATGACTATTGAAAGAAAAAGCGCTGAATTTGACGGGGCTTTGGAACGTATAGAGCTTGAGCATGGTATTCCCCGCCTCGCTCGTGAATATGCGGGTGCAGCAATAGTATCTGAAACTACTTTTGATCACGGTAAAGCGCAAAGTCAAAAGCTCGATCTGGATGGAGACGGGTATTTTGAGACGATACGGTACTTTGGATACATTTCTGAGGGACCTGTGTCTAAAACGGTTATCGAATCATTTGTAACCGACTGGGATGGCAATGGTATTTTTGAAGGAGGAGAGTTTTGGAAAACAAGATAAGCGTCCTTAAAAACGCCGGAATTATTGCAGGATGGATAGCCTCTTTCATAATCGTATGGGGACTCTTGTTTGGTTTAACCCAAGAGATGCGCGCCCAGATACTAAAAGAGTCGGTTAATAGAACCTTAAAGGAATTGCAAGACCCCCGAAAACTCGATCAGATCATTCCGGCAAAAGTATTGCCAAAGAATATGGGCAGTCTTGGAACATGGTACACCCAAGCTGGTTCAGAGGAAAGGCTCTGCGTTTTCTCCATAATGAACGATGGAATACCGGTCCCGTGCCTTGCATCCCTTTCTGAGGAAGGGACTGTTAAAGAGCTGCTTCCTCTTAATGCTGCTGCACGGCAGATAATTAGAAACCTCTCCCCTGAAACGCTAGCTCTCTACGTCAACCGTATGGAGGCGGGAGCCGCACTTGAACGTCAAGAAATGGTACAGATCGCCTACAGGGAACCGGTTGTTATTGAACCCAAACAGGAAGAACCTGCTGTACGTGAGCAGATAGCCGCAGACATTACGGTTGAGCTGGAACGGCTTGGTATATCAGATACCAAAGTTACCGTGGTTGAAGAGGGAATTTCTATAAACCTTGATAACATACAATTTGTCTCCAGTTCTGCGCGTATGCTTCCGGGCGAAGAAAGAAAGCTGGCGCAGATTAGCGCTATTCTTATGCAATACCGGAGTCGTGATATTTTGATAGGCGGACATACGGCTCAGGCGGGGAATACGGCAGGAGATGTAGAACTATCCGAGTCACGAGCGCGAGTCGTAGCCGATTATTTGATACAGAATAAGATACGTGATGCCTCTCAAATTGAGGTGCGGGGCTATGGTGCGACACGCCCTGTGGCAGATAACAATACTGAAGAGGGCCGCCAGAAAAACCGGCGGGTGGAAATAGTATTACGGTAATGCCCTCACTATTTTTAGTTAGCGAAAATGATACTTAATCTAAGGAAATTATGAAAAAGCGTTTATACTCCTACTGGGCGAAGGACTCTTCTCTCCTTTCAATCATGTCCGGTCTTGGTATTATTATTATTGCCTCAAGCCGGCTTGCTTTTGCATTGATAGCGGCCGCTTCTCTTTTGTGGGTCTACTGTGTAACGGCAATTCTTGTATTTTTTTTACACACCTTTCTCCCCAAAAAAGGCTCCGGCGTGATTTTGATCTTCTTATCAAGCTTTGTAAGCGGACTGTTCTTTGCCTTTTTTCAGTTCTTCAGTCCTTTGTTAGCCTTGGAGATTGAGTGTATCATTGCTCTAAGCCCTTGTTGTTGTATTGGATCAAAGGTACTTGAACGGCTCAACTTTTCCGATGCCCTTGACACGTTCTTAAGCTCCCTATTTGAAGCTGCGACTGTGGCTGTCGTGATTATTGCTATTTCGCTGATCCGTGAGCCGCTTGGATTTTTATGCCTTTCAATACCCGGAGGCCCTTCGGGCATTATCGAGTTATTTGCGGCACGTGATCTTGAATCGGTTTTCCATATCAGATTTTTTTCCGGATCAGCAGGCGCTCTGCTCCTTTTTGGTTATGGATTTGCCACGATCCGTAATAACCGGTCAAAACCGCATCTTGACATCTTGGAGGAACTGTAATGGCAAGCCTTTTTTCACTGGCTATTTTTTCAAGTCTTGCTTTTAACCTCGTTGTGCATTGCGGTCTTGGTATAAGAGAGATAGCAGAAAGGCAGGAAAGTCCTTTTTTTTTATTGGTAATCCAAAGTATCATACTGTTCTTGTCCGTATTGCTTTTGGGGATATTTTTCAGTATGGTTTTAGTTCCGCTTTCACTTGGCTTTATGCAATACCTTCTTTTTTTCCCTTTGAGCTTCCTTGTGTGTTCAGGGCTTGAAACGGGAAGCAGCCTGCTTCTTAAAAAGTTGAATATCAATCTACCGGAAAAGCATCTATTTCCTCTTCCCTCTGCGTATAATGGCATGGTTGTGCTGGCACTTATAGTAACCCTCCACCTTTCATTTAGACTTATTGATACTGTGATCATAGCTTTGGGTTTTGCACTTGGAGTATTTCTTTCGACTGTCATTCTTTTTGCGATTGTAAGGCGTTCTGTTTTGGAAGTTATTCCTCCTTTTTTGCAAGGCTTCCCGTTTGTAGCCATCAGTGCAGGGCTTTTGTCGTTCATTTTCACTGTTGTTGCAAGCCTGATTGGTACTATGAGCAATTGGTAACCCGCCAGCATATTTCAAAGCACGCCAGCGTGTTTCAAAGGTTGTTCTATCGGGAACGGAGTACGGCTTTTTGCCTGAAAGAAGCAGGCATATAGGCTGGGTGTGGATCTTATTCTAGGCTGGGTGTGGGGCTGCTTTAATGGGCGTAGGGCTGCTTCAAAAAGTTTTGTAAATGGGTTTGAACAAATGATTGACAAGAATAATAGATGATCTATCATTGATATTAGTATAATTATACAAAACTCTTGTAGGGAGTTCCTCACTTCAAATCACGTGTGCGGGATATTGCGAAGAGAGGGATAAAAAGCAGCGCAAAGCATAGTAAAAAAGATTAAAGATTTTTGTGAGGGCGCTTTGAGTATAACGCTTGCTTTAGGCTGAAAGCGCAGGGCATACAGGGCTTGCGCTATCGGCCTAAGTTGGGTCTTTAGAAACAAGAAGCCAAAGGCTTTAGCCTTTATATATCGTACCTCGTGTGGGTACGTGGTTGAAAAATAATAATTGAAAGGAAGGGGCTTACAGCCTATTTTCTTATGACACAGATTTTAATTATCGACGAGTCGTCTTTATTTCGGGAGTATCTTAGTTCCACGTTGGAGCAAACGGGGAATTTTGAGGTGCACGTAGCGCTGAATGGCTTTGATGGAATAGTAAAAATCAAGAACAATCCACCTGATCTTATTATTATGAGTATGTATTTAAGCCGAGATGGAACACTAGAGCTGTTGAAACAGAAAAAGAGTGTTCAGAATCTTGTAGATATACCGGTTCTTCTTTTGACTAATAAGCTTGAGCAGAGACAAATGAAAGAGTTTATCTCTTACCGTGTAGATAAAATACTGGTTAAACCGATTAAGTTTGAGCTTCTGTACTTCTTTTTGAATAAAGAGTTCAAAGTCCCTTTGTATCACGATGAGACACCCGGATCAATCAAGGTGCTGGTGAATGATAGTATCATTTTTATTACCGTAAAAGATGGCATAAACCTTAACAGTCTTGATGCTCTTAGTTTTAAGATCAAGGAATTGATAGAGTTATTTGATCTCAGCGCTATCAAAGTTATTATCATTATAAATGATATTCAGATAACTTTTTCCGAATCGGTAAATATGGCAAGGCTCTTCCTGATTGTAACTTCAATTACAGGGATAAAATACCAGAATATAAAAGTGATCAGTAATATCACCTTTGTCCACAAGTTTCTTCAGCTTTACCCTGAAGTTATTGGTATCGGTATCATTGCGACGCTCAAAGGTGCGGTGCTGATGCTGCTTGATCTGGTGGAGAAGCCGTCGCATAACAAGCGTTCTAACTTTGAAATTGCCTATGCAGTAGGCGTGAACGATCTTGCGGATGTAACAAAGAATATTACGATTGCCGTCGTGTCTAATATGCCGGCTACGATTGAAAGTATTAACGCCGTCTTTCAACAGACATCCGTTTCAATAAAAACATACGCGACTATTAGCGAGTATATAGACACTGCGGAAAAGGCTTTTTTTGATGTAACCTATTTAGATAGTGAGATACCGACTTTGGATTTATCTGAAACGCTTAATGCTTTTGAGAAAAAGAATATTAAGCACAACATAGTGCTTATGATACCGGCAAAGCAGCGAGAGCTTGTATGGAACATCTTTGAGCATAACGCAATTAGTTATGTAGTAAAACCACTCAAGAGCGCTGAAGTTTTTAGACAATTTGTACAAATAGTGTATAGAAATTTCTAAAAAGAGGCTTGATTTTTTTGTCGGCTTTTGTTATACCTAATAAAGAATGCCGGCGTGGTGAAATGGCAGACACGGTAGACTCAAAATCTACTGCTCGCAAGGGCATGACGGTTCAAGTCCGTCCGCCGGCAACATTAAAAAAGTTCTGCTGATCATCTCACCTAACAAGGATTATACTATGCTGCTTTCCGAACTAAACAACCCGGTTGAAACGTTACAATCAAAAATATTTTCCTCATGGAGGCATCTTTGAGGATGCCGGCTTTGCAAATCGTATAAATTTTCTTGAGAAGCAATGTGGTGAACCCGACTTTTGGCAGGATCAGCTCAAGGCTGAAAAGCTTATGGGCGAGCTTAAAAGTCTTAAAAGCCGGTATGAACCATGGAAACTCTTGTGCAAAGATGCTGATGACCTAGGGGCATTGTACGAATTAGCCCTTGAAGCAAAAGACGAATCTTTATCGGCTGAAATTGAAGAGATGCTCAAGAACCTGAGCGCCCGGTATGAAAAGCAGAATCTTGTAGAGCTTATGTCCGGCGAGGTAGATCGAAACGGTTGTTTCTTTACTGTCCATGCAGGAGCCGGAGGGACAGAAGCGTGCGACTGGACACAGATGCTCTATCGTATGTACCTAAGATGGGCTGAGCGTCGAGGTTTTGCCTGTGAAGAAGTAGACCGGCTGGATGCGGAAGGCGGTATAAAATCTGCCACAGTAAAAATCGAGGGAGATTACGCCTACGGATACTTGAAAGGAGAGTCAGGCGTGCATAGGCTCGTACGCATTTCACCTTTTGATGCTAATGCAAGAAGGCATACGAGTTTTTCTTCCGTGTATATCTTTCCCATTCTTGACGACTCTATCGAAATTGACATACGGCCTGAAGATTTACGGGTCGATACCTACCGATCAGGAGGCGCAGGCGGCCAGCACGTTAATAAAACCGACAGCGCCGTACGGTTTACGCACCTCCCAACCGGCATCGTAGTTGCCTGTCAAACCGAGCGCAGCCAAACGATGAACCGTGCGACTGCAATGAGTATGCTGCGTGCGCGGCTTTATGAATACTACCGGCAAGAAAAAGAAAAAGATAACGAGCGCTTTGCACAAGAGAAGAAAGATATTTCGTGGGGTAACCAGATACGTTCTTATGTATTTCAGCCTTACACTATGGTTAAAGACTACCGAACCAAAGCTGAAATGGGGAATATACAAGCCGTTATGGACGGTGATATTGATCTCTTTATTGAAGAATATTTACGCTATACGTGGAAACACTGATCTCGCCAAGATGAAGCCGTTATTACGCACGGCTAAAACCGGCTTCTTATGCGCTACGCACGTAACTTATAAGCTCGGCTGCAAGGTAAAACGAACCGGTTCCCAGTACCGGCTGATCGAGTTCGATTGCTTTTTGCAGCGCCGCTCCGGTCTCTTCTACTAAAAGCAGCTCCTGCCCGCAGGACAATTCATGCTTAAATATTTCGTACACTTTCTGAGGAAAGCTTTCCTTAAAAGTCCCCGGCCTTGTGATGATGATATGTGAAAAGTAAGGCAGCAGTATCCGTGCAAGGCTGAGCGTATCTTTATCGGCAGCACAGCCAAAGACTAAACTATGCCCGCTGCCGTAAATAGCGGCAAAGGTGTCAAGACAATGCCGGATACTCTGCGGCGTGTGAGCGCCGTCTACAATAACGACCGGATCGTCCTTGATTCTCTCAAAGCGGGCGGGCAGGGTAAAGCCGGACAGTCCTGCATAGATTGCCTGATCGCCAATATCCGGATAAGCAAGCGTGGCAGCAAGCACCGCAAGCCCTGCATTGTAAGCTTGGACAGCGCCCGGTAGCGCCGTGTGCAGCTCGTGCGAGCGCTCGTGCAGGGTAAAAGTAAAATCCGTCCCTGCCGCTGAAAGCCGAATATCGGTTATATGTGCATGATCCGGAAAGTAATAGAGTGGCGAAGAAAGGGTAGATGCAGCCTTTTGAAAGACCGCAAGAGCTTGCGCCTCCTGTTCTGCAAGCACCAAAGGCTTTTTAGGTTTTATAATACCGGCTTTTTCCCCGGCTATGGCGGCTAAGGTGTTCCCTAAGTAGGCGGTATGCTCCAGCTCGATTAAGGTAATAACCGATAGAAGCGGATCCACAATGTTAGTTGCATCAAGCCGCCCGCCCATGCCGGTTTCTACAACAACACAATCAACGCAAGCTCGGCGTGCGCAGAGGAAAAAGTAAAGAGTCATCAACTCAAAGAAGGTCAAAGGCTCGGGAGCGCTATACGCCTCTACTGCGCCAACCAGCTCTGCACCGGCGTCAAGGTATACTTCTTCCGGAAAGAAGCCTGTGCCGCTCATAATCCGTTCCCGATAGTCGCTGACATGAGGTGAATGGTAGCGTGCTGTTTTCATGCCGGCTGCCTCAAGCATAGCGGCAATCATACCGGTTACCGATCCTTTTCCCTTGGAGCCTGCAATATGGATAACTGGTGCAAAACGTTCCGGATGATCCACGAAGGAGGCAAGGCTAAGCATGGTTTCCAGTCGGAAAAGTTTCCGTGACGGCGTCCGCTCAAAGTTGACAAAGTGCATGAGCCAATTAAATATGTCTGAAGAATTATTCATAAACATTA
>JAITAM010000209.1 GCA_031284085.1 Spirochaetaceae bacterium | reverse complement strand
AGGCGATCCGGTTGCTACAATGCTGCTTGTGGGGCTTGATCTGGACGAATTCAGTATGACGGCTCAGGCAATACCGGTTATTAAGCAGATAATCAGGAGCGTAACTTGGGAACAGTGTCGGCTTTTGGCAGAGAAAGTTCTGTTTTGTACTTCAGAAGAGCAAGTTATTAGGCTGTTGGAAGCAGAAAAGCGGCGCATCATCTGACAGCAGCTGCAGTCTGTTTCAGGCTTCGGCGCAAGTATCAAAGAACGGCATAAGGCTTTTTAAGGGTTTGAACTGCTCAAATAAGGCAGGAGAGGCAGGTATTTTAGGCCATGATTCAGGCGGTAGAGCGGAATCGCCGCCGAACAGTTAGAATAGAGAAAGAAATTAAGCCTTCGGGGAAAATGGAGTATCCGTTTCAGGAACAGAGTCCCTTACTTCAAGAACTAAGCTCTCTACTTAGGCTGAGAATGGGGACAGACCTTAAGGCTGTTTCTAAACACTCTATGGTTCTTGAGATAGACTGGCCTGTGCGACTGGTACTATCACCTAGACAACTCTTGGAAAACATATTACTATATTTTTATGGCAGAGTCACTTTTTAAGAAAATTCTTGGTCTGTTTTCTGGAGAAAAGGATCCTGATTTTGAGAAGAAAAAGCTGTTGAAAGAAATAACCAAAGATCTTACTACCAACAAATATTCGAAATTTTATCGCCCAAAATCAGAAGAAATTGACGCAAGTATGGGGAAATTTTTTTATGACATATATTGGTTTGTCACTCCAGCACAAGTTTTTATGACCAATGCGGATAAATCTACCCAACTAAAGCACGCCGTCATTGAAGCTTTCATGGACGAATCGTTAGTTGCAATCGGACACAAGATTACACCGGAGAGTATCGCCGAACAGGCGAAAACAAAATCCGCCAAAGACCTCTCGGCATCCATAAAGTCCAACATCAATGCTCTTAAAAGCGCTTTTGATACCAATCGTATTAAAAATATCAACCGTTGTTACAACCTCATTCTGACCTTTCACCAATTCGTCAATTATAGTTTTTATAACTTTGTAAAAGTGTTCGATAACGCTATTGTTGAGCGCAGTTTTACCTACAAGCCTAGTTTTGTTAATGTCCGAGCTGCAAAACTAAGCGACTATCTTAAAGATTTCATTGAAATATCTTACCAGCTCGACCCGGCGCTTGATTGGAAGGCGGCATTTAACATTCTCAAAAAATACAAAGGTGAAGTTGATGTGCTTAACGTCGAACAATGGAGTAAACTGCTTATACGGCTGCAAGATATACATAAATCCGGCATCTTCCTCCTCATAGTGCGACACGCCGATCAGAATCCGGTATGGCAATTCAAGCCGATTACGATCAATGAAGATATTGCAGAACAATACCTTGACTCAACAATCACAGAAGCGCAAGAAAGTCTTTCTAAAATCATTTCCAATCAAAAGAATGCAAAAATTGATCAGCTTGCAAAAACTGTCTTCGGCAGCCTTAACACCAGCTGTCTTGCGAATTATACCGATAAAGCAAATGAAGTCTTTGCGAAAAAAGAGCTGGACGGCTTTACCCGAACCGCAGACCTTAATTACTTAAAGGCGTTTATCGTGTATCGATACAAACAGGATATTTATGAACTTGCCGATTTGTTTTTAGTCAGAGGGCAATGGACGGCGAATGAGCTGTTCCACGAAATGTCGGAAGCAACCCACTCTTTAGATGCTTTGTTGGAATCTATCGCTAAGTTTGATGAGTCTATCTCGGATAGAAGCGAACGCGGAGGCAGGTTACGGGCGGCGTTAAGTAAATTTGAGCGTGATAAAAGCCAAGCAAAGTACGTTAAAATGCTTGTGAAGGATATCAATGCGGAAGCTGAAAACATAGTCAGCGGTGCGCTGTGGTCATTGGTTATTATTGGCAAGCATCTAAAAGGGATTATTGACGATTACAACAAGAATCCGCACGAGTTAATTATTAACTGGCGAGAATTGGAAATGGTAGCCGATATATCTGTCTTGCCTCGACTTGTAGATTCATATAAAAAATTTTTCACTTTTGTACAAATGATGCAAATCTTAAATAAGCCGACTGATATAGTTTAACAGGAAAAAAATTACGCTGTATGAGCTTTTGAAAAAGTGGCCGTACGCTTAACCCTGTGTTTTGTTCTATAAAATTTCCCTCTTTCCTACATCATTGGTTGGGGTTATACTTGTTCATGTTATGGAACAGCCTCAAAAAAACATTCAGAATATAGTATTTGGTGTTATTCTTATTCTGCTTTTTTTAGCAGTATGCCAGCTTTTCAGACCATTTTTTACCGTGTTGCTATGGTCGCTTTTGTTTTATGTTCTCTTCAAGCCGCTCCATAAACGAGCGGTAGCAAAGATCGATCTTAATAAAAGAGGCAGCCGTATTTTCATTAGTATATGGGCTGCTATTTTCGCCGTGGCGACTGTAGTGGTTATTCTCATACCTTTGCTTTTTGTTGCGCTCCAGTTTTTCAAGCAGATTATGGATCTCCTCCAGTCTGCGCGCGATATGCTTAATACAAAACCGGAGATTATGCAAGAGCTGCTTGAATCAATATCAAAACTTGTCAAAGATATAAGCATGGAACAAATTATCATCACACCGGATGAGATCCAGCGAAATATTGCTAATATTGTAACGAGTAGTTTGCAAAGCCTCGTACAGATAAGCAGTAGTGCGGTACGCAATGTTGGTTCATTCTTTTTCGGGCTTGCCTTGATGATCTTTTGCCTGTTCTTTTTTTACATTGACGGGCTTTATCTCTCAAAGCTTTTTTTACATATTATCCCCATACGCCAAGACTATCTTGATGCTCTGGTTACAAAATTCGTAGACATTACCCGCAACCTTTTCCTTGGCTATATTATGGTTGCGCTGGTTCAAGCGGTTATTGCCTTCATCGTATTCTCCATTTTTCAGATCAAAGGAGCTATGGTTCTTGCGGCTTTAACCTTTATTTGTGTATTTATACCGATGGTAGGCGGCGGCATCGTGTGGATACCGCTTGGTCTTGTTAAAATTATCAGTGGAGACCTTGCAGGCGGTATTGTATTTATGATAGTTTCCGGGCTTTCTATTTCAACGCTAGATAATGTTCTGCGACCTATGTTTTTACAAAACCGTATCCAGTTGCACCCGCTTATTATTTTCTTTGCCATCCTTGGCGGTATCATGGTTTTTGGTTTTAACGGCTTAATTATGGGTCCTATGATAATGATTCTTTTCTTTACGGTACTTGATTTATTTTTAGCCGGATAGCAACACAATTTAGCGACTGAAGGAAGAGCCGGCGTCTCAACCAGAATGGAGCAAAGGCGCATATCAACGCCCTCCACCCAGCACTCTATAATATAAATCTTCAAAACTATCTCGTC
>JAITAM010000202.1 GCA_031284085.1 Spirochaetaceae bacterium | reverse complement strand
AAGGTTTAACAGCCCTCTAAACACGGCCACAGGCCGTTCCTAAGGTTGTTGTATCGGGAGCGGAGTACGACTCTTCGTCTGATAGAAGCGGGAGAGAGGACGCAGGTCAGCGGGACATTCCCCATCAAGTTAAAAAAACCTAACTCCCCTAAAATTGTCAATCACACCCAGCCTAGAATAAGCTTCACACCTAGTCCAGAATAAGACTCACGTCTAGACTAGAATAAGACTCAGCAGACCGGGGAATACAAGGTTGCAGTAAAGAATTTCGAGAAGCACTGTCTGCCCATCTCATCGTGGGCAAAACAGGTCAGACCTCTAACTCAAAACAGGTCAGACCTCCGACCCCGAAGGGTCAGACTTTGCTGCTCCTTGTAGGCAGAAAGCCGTACGCCTCTCCTGATACAGCAACCTTTGAAACAGGCTGCGGCTGAGACCTCTAGCCCCAAAAGCAGGTCAGACCTCCAGCCCACACTACACGATGGAACGTCATTGAAATTGAGTCGGATTTGCCTAAGTCCAAGTCGGATTTGCCTAAGTCCGAGTCAGATTTGCCTAAATCCAAGTCGGACTTGCCTAAATCCAAGTCGGATTTGCCTAAGTCCAAGTCGGATTTGCCTAAATCCAAGTTAGATTTGCCTAAATCCGAGTTAGATTTGCCTAAATCCGAGTTAGATTTGCCTATAACGCCCGCCGGCGGTGTTAGCCGGCACGAGAGGGCGGGCTGTATTGGCCAGAAGGCAGGCGTCCCCGCCACCTAATCAAGCTAGATTTATAAAACTTTTGATGACTGTACGAAATGAAACGATGAATATTGAGGAGGGGTTTTCAGGCTCCTCCTGTTTAAGGACGGCAATAAGCTTTGAAAAACTTTGAGCTGGGGGGTTGCATATATAAGCACAACGTGTTATCCTTTGCTGAATTACAAAATTGCTTTTGATTGATAAAATGGGGGTTGCCATAAATCCCCGTCATTCCTTCAATAAGAAGGGTGCAAGAGGAGTTTTCTAACTCCTGCTGTTTAGAGGGTTGTTAAACTGGGGGAGTGGGCTTTGTAGAGTCCTCAAACCAAATAAGCGCAAACCCACTCGCGACTTTCTCTTTTTTACTTTATGACCGCAAGGTTGTACTGGAAAGCGCCTGAGCCCAAAGGTTTAACAGCCCTCTAAACAGCAGGCACAGCCTGTTTCAAAAGTTGTTGTATTGGGAGTGGAGTACGGCTTTTTGCCCGCCAGCGGGCTTCAAAGCAGGCACAGCCTGTTTCAAAGGTTGTTGTATCGGGAACAGCTTACGGCTTTTTGCCTGATAGAAGCGAGACAGAGGACACAAGCCGGCGGGACATTCCACCAAGTTAAAAAAACCTAACCCCCATAAAACTGTCAATCACATCCAGCCCAGAATAAGACTCACAGCTAGTCCAGAATAAGACCCATCAGGCTGGGGAGTACAAGAGTGCAGTAAAGAATTTCAAGAAGCACTGTCTGCCCATCTCATTGGGCAGGAAGGGGTCAGACCTCTAGCCCAAAAGCAGGCCGTGCCTGCTTTGAAACCCGCTGGCGGGCAAAAAGCCGTACGGCTGCCCTTGATACAATGCCGAAGCTTAAAGATAGACCGGCCTGAGGAGAAGAATTTATGGAACGTATACCCGTTGTTTTTATTGGACTAGGACGTATTGCATCACTGCTTGAGGATGATCCGCTTCGGGAAAAACCATGCACCCATGCAGGAGCGGTAGCGGCGAACCCGGATTGCATTATTGCAGCCGGCATGGATACCGATCCAAACCGGCGCGCTTGTTTTGCCGCACGCTGGAACTGCGCCGTTTACGATAATGCCGAGACAATGATCAAAACCCATAAGCCGTTGATTGCCGTTGTCGCCACTATGCCTGACTTGCATGAGGAATACTGTACGCTTGCGGCACGGCTCGGCGTTCCTGTGATCATCTGTGAAAAGCCCCTTGCCGATACCCGTGAGGGCGCTCGCCGTATTGGACGGCTCCCTTCACGGATATTGGTCAACCATGAACGCCGTTATGCAAAAAATTACATCCGTGCAAAGGAGATCCTCGATACTAGGCAGCTTGGAGAACTTTTAAGCATAAAGATGAGCCTGTGCATGGGAAGAAAGCGCAGACTCCGCGATGTGTTATGGAATGACGGCACGCATCTTGTTGATATGCTGCTTTTTTTAAGCAATTCCACAATAAAAAAGATTGGGAAGCCTTGGGGCGCAGCCCTTGACAGCCAAAGCGGAACCGTATTTTTGACCGGAACTCTGGATAGCGGCATTGAGTTTCTTATAGAAGTCGGCGCCGGTCGGGATTATCTTGTCTTTGAAATAGAATGCAACTGCACAGCCGGCCGATTACAAATCGGTAATGATGTCTTCAGTGTGTGGGAAGCGGACATTTGCTCTTATGCAAAGGGCTTTCGATCTCTTGCCAAGACAAAAGAAAGCTTTAGCGGCCCTACCGGTTACTTTGTCGCTATGGTTGCCGATGCAGTTGCCTGTGTTCGAGAACCGGGCAGGATACCTCGCTCTCATGTGAGCGATAGCATCGCCGGTATTGACTTTATCGATTCGATTGACGCTATTTAACTCCATCATTAGACTTTTCCTGCTTGTAATATCTTGATTATATATAATTTTATGTACAGCTGCAGAGACTCTTGATCGCGTATTTTAGTAGATAAAGCCTTTGATTTAGTGATAATGCTTTTCGACATCTGCTCAATAGAATCCATGGTTACTTTGTGCTTGACTCGGAATACTATTCGCATCTGGTCCCGGACCAAAGCATTAACATCTTCTGTAAGATTCTTTTGAGCTGTTGAATCGAGGACTAAGTTCCACCGTTTCAATAATTCTACCATGTAACTCTCAAGGGTCTTGCCTTCCGGTATAAGGCTTGCGCGGGCATTTTTAAGCACGGTCTGAATATCGGCGTCATTATTTCCTGATTTTTTATCCTCGCTGTCTTTACGTTCCTTTTTGTCGGCAGGCTTCTTTTTCTTTAAGCTGTTTAAGAAAGCTACAATTTTATATAAAATAGGTATGGAATAGTACATCGGCAAACTATTTTTAATTTCATTAAGGAGATCGGCTCGTTTTATAAACAAAAGATCGCTGAGCGGCGCCAACTTCCCGTTAATAAATATCTTTGTAGTGTTTGCTACACCGGTTTGCACCTGTTCCAGTTGTACATAGATCAGTCCGAACTTTTTATTTGTGAGAAGGGCAAAAAAGGGCTGCGACATATCTTTAATGCACCGCAATAACATCTTTTCAAATTCTTCATCACTTTTCATAGACGGTTCTTCATTGTAAGACTTGAGCAGTCTAACCCAACGTTTAATGATCATTTTCCGGATCGGAGAGCGTGTTTCACTAATGAATCGGTTGCAAAGTGGAATCAGGCGGCTGTGGTGAACAAACCATTGATCCACTCCGGTTATCACAATAAATTCAGCCATTCCGTCAGTGTCTTCCGTAGTTTTAGCTCTAAGGTGTTCTTCAAGGCTATCTTTTGAATAAATATCAAGAAGAAGCACTCCCTGCTCATTGGTAAACTTCAAAATATCGCTGAGGCTAAAGAAATACGGCGGCTTTTCAAGATTGTAATCAAGCGCCTTAAATGCCTGCTCCTGCCCTTTTCTCTTGAGCGATTTTGACTTATAAAAGTTGTTGTACTGCTCAAGCACATAGACAGCCTGAGTAACTGCAATGTCTCCGCTAAGCAGATCGGCTTTTTTTTTCATATCGTTTTTTATCAAAGCGCAAAAGTATGTCCAAAATAGAGTTGAAAACTCTCCAGAATTTTCAATATCAGCTAAACATTCTTCCGGATTGTTTTGGATACGAGCAAGCATATTCTTTAAGTCCATTTCCCTTCCCGATAACTGTACGAGTAATTTGTTTTGAACAAAAAGGAAGCTGGCTGAATCGTTTAGGAAGTGGGCAATTTTTAGAAGCGCTATCTCAAAAAAACGTTCGGGCAAAAGCGAAGAAACAATAAGAGTTGTTCCATAACGTTCTAAGAATGCTATTTTTATGATGGGGTAGAGGTCAGTAGACGATTTTTCAAGGTACGATAGAAAATCTCCCTCTAGCTGTATCTTAACAATATCATTTTCCGGCACCGTTATTCCCAACGATGATTCATCCGGAAAAGGAAGATTCGCTGTAATAGCGAGTGCCTCATAGCTGTCTAGTACAATATCAGCATAATAGTAGGGCAGGAATAAAGAGCCTTTTTGACTTTCAGAAAGAATTTTGCACTTTCCTGTTTCAGTCAATGATGGTAGTTCTTTTTGCAATTTAATCCGAGCATCGCTGGTCCAGTGCGCCCATTCCGGTTGCGTTGTTACCATATGCTTAGCATACTTTTCAATAAATTCACAAAAGGCACGCATTTCTATAGTAGGTGAGTGCGTTGTGTTTGCGTAGTATTTTAAGGTAGAATAAAGATCAATTTTCTGTGTCATAAAGTGTATTGTATAAGTAAAGTTACAACTTTTCAAGCGTGTGAATAAGAAAGTATAAACACTGGAGCAGCGCCGGCGATGTACCTCAGCCACCTGTCGAATTTGGAATTACCAGTTTTTTGCGCTTTCCTCTTGGAAAACTCTCCAATGTTTGCTATACTGTGTACTATATGTCTAGTATCGGTGTTTTTAGATATTAGAAGGGGGAAACTATGTATAGTGTTGGTGTAGCGTACTTGCTTTGGTTTATCTCAGGATTTGGTGCTTTGGGTTTTCACCGGTTTTATCTAGGGAAAATACCGAGTGGAATTTTATGGATGCTTACCGGTGGCTTATGCGGTATTGGTTCTCTTTTTGATCTTTTTACCCTGCCATCACAAGTACGTAATGCAAATTTGCTTTCCGGTCTAGAAAAAATTGATACGATATACCAGCATCAGCAGGGTATGTCTTATGCTCAACGTACAAAAAATAGTGTAGAGCATTCAATTATCCGTACAGCAAAAATGAATAATGGTATGATTACACCGAGTGATCTTGCTTTAGCCGGTAATATTTCATTAGAAGAAGCAAAGAAGGCATTAGATGCAATGGTATCTAAAGGTTTTGCTGAAATACGAGTACGTGAAACCGGTTCTCTCGTTTATGTCATTCCAGAAATAATGGATACCAATGCGCCACTTGAAGAATTCTAAATGAATATCATAGAAAGGTAAAAGAAAAGCTCTGTTAGTTTTCATCTTTGCCTTAATTATTTGTCTCTTTTTCCAGTTTTCCAACTTGATTCTTTTGAAGAAAAATGCTATTAGAGAATATCGTTTTGATACGATTTAATCTTTTCTGGTTAAGGAGGAAAGGCGTGAAAAAGTTATTTTTAACTCTCTGTGTTTTTGTTTGTGTGGGGACTCTGGTATTAGCCCATGGTTCCGCCGACACATCTTCCACTATTACTATTGGTGGTATTTTTCCATTATCCGGATCCGTAGCTGTCTACGGTGTAGAAGCACGGAATGGTATTGAATTGGCTATTGAAGAGATCAATGGAGCCGGTGGTATTAATGGTAAAAAGCTTGTGTTGATCTCTGAGGATGACGAAGGGAATGCCGAAAAAACTGTTAATGCGTATAAGAAATTAACAACTCAAAACGGGGCAAAGATCATTATTGGAAGTCTTACATCCGGCTGTACCGCTGCAATTAGCTCTCTGGCTCAAGCACAGAAGGTATTGCTTTTGGCGCCGGCTGCAACTATGGAATCAATTACCGATGCCGGCGATTATGTGTTCCGTGCCTGTTTTATTGACCCGTTTCAGGGTACAGTTGGCGGGGCTTTTGCCGCAACAAATCTCAAGGTACGGCGGGCTGCTATACTTTACGATAACGGTAATGATTACTCCGTTGGTCTTATGGAAAACTTTATTACGGCTTTCCAGAGTGCAGGCGGTACCGTTGTTGCATCTGAATCCTACCTAACAGGCGACGTTGATTTTAATGCTCAACTGACCAAAATAAAAAATACAAATCCCGATCTGGTATATTTGCCGGATTATTATGCCACAGTCTCTCTGATCGCTAAGCAATTACGCGCACAAGGTATCAATACTCCTATAGTCGGTGCTGATGGTTGGGGCGGCATTACTGAAAACGCCGGAGATGAAGTGTTGAATGGTTTTTATTCCGATCATTATGCTTCGGACTCGACCGATCCCAAAGTAGTAAATTTTGTTAAAGCTTATCAAGCAAAGTACAATTCTGTGCCGGTTTCCTTTGCCGCTTTAGGGTATGATTCCTTATATATGATCAAAGATGCTATCATTAGAGCCGGATCTACCGAAGCAGCAGCGGTGAGAGATGCTTTACTCAAAACTAACGGCAGCTATGTTACCGGAAACCTTACCTTTGATACGAAACGGAACCCGATTAAATCCGCTGTTATGATGGAAGTCGTCAAAAACAGTAGCGGTAAATTAACTACTGTTTACAAAACAACGGTAAATCCATAAAAAACAAGGTAAACAAATAAAAGAAAGGAATAGGTTTTGAGGGTAGGCAATAGTCTTAGGGTTTACAACCAATCCTAAGACTTATTGCCTATAACCACTACCATAAGTCTTATGGCAATGTTTCTACAACAACTAATCAACGGCATCTCACTGGGAAGTATTTATGCACTGATTGCACTGGGTTATACCATGGTATACGGTATCGTAATGCTTATCAACTTTGCGCACGGTGATATACTGATGGTGGGCGCTTATACCGGCTATTTTCTGCTGTCAATACTCGGAGTATCACCGGTATCGTTGGCCATTGCATTTTTGGCTTCTTTTGTTGTTTGTGGAGTACTTGGCGTTCTTATCGAGCGCTTTGCCTACCGCCCCTTGCGGAATGCTCCAAGGCTTAATTCTCTGATTACAGCTATTGCTATTTCACTCATTTTACAAAACGGCGCCCGCGTCCTGCCTTTTGTAGGCCCTAACCCGCGGCAGTTTCCCCGCCCGGCTGTCAATACTATGGTAATCGGTTGGATTTCGATTTCAAATATTCAGATTATTGTTATTGTACTGTCGGCTATCCTCATGTTCATTTTGAACTACATTATCAACTACACGAAACGTGGTAAGGCGATGCGCGCCGTATCATACGATATGCAGGCGGCAAGTCTCATGGGCATTTCGGTAAATGGAACTATTTCCTTCACTTTTGCGCTTGGTTCTATCCTTGCTGCGGCCGGCGGTATTCTTTTTGCATGTGCCTATCCGCAAATATCGCCGACTATGGGAACCATGCCGGGCCTTAAAGCTTTTGTCGCTGCCGTACTTGGCGGTATAGGATCGGTACCGGGCGCTATGCTTGGGGGTTTCATACTTGGTATTGCAGAAACTTTGACAAAAGGTTTTATTTCATCGCAATATGCCGATGCTATTTCTTTTGCAATTCTTATCATTATTCTTTCAGTAAAGCCCACCGGTATTCTCGGTAAAAAAATCCGAGTGAAGGTTTAAGACCTTTTATTTCACTCTAATAAAGTACAATTCTCAACTAAAAACGCACCGGATTCGGTAGTTTTGCAATTTGCGGCCTTTTAATTTACTCGCTTTTAACGCAGTGTCTTACCTGTTTCAGTGTAAGATCTGTCGTTAAACGACTCAATTCTAAACTTTGCATTCTGGTACAAAACCTCTGCTTCTTAATTGTTCATTTGTACTTTTCATGAAATTATTTTATTCATTCTTATATTTTGTCAATTCCTTCAGAACTTAGGGGGCATTGCGCCTAACGTTCTGGCGGTATGTGGCGGTTTGGCGGCCTGAATAAGGAAACACGTAGTGTTTGCAGGGCTGAGAAAATGTGCCGGAGCAACGGCGTGGGAATGGAGCGTAGCGGAATGACCTAGGCGAACGAACCCGAGCCGCCTACTGGCGGGCAGCATAAACAGACCTGTTAGGCGACGTTTTTTTGCCTCAAATAATAATTCCTATT
>JAITAM010000184.1 GCA_031284085.1 Spirochaetaceae bacterium | reverse complement strand
CCGAAGAACTTTGTCAATACTACTTACAGGCAGTAACATTTAGCTTTTGCCGATGAAGCCTGTACGTTGTCATTCAATTTCGGCTCCGTGACGGATGCTGTAAAAGCGAACGTTTTTACAGCTCTTACACGGCTTGACTTAATGTATCAATTTTTGTACACTGTGCTGAAATGTAAAGGAGGCGTTATGGGTGCCCGAATTAGGCTCAAAAGGTTTGGAACAAAAAAGCGGCCGTATTACCGGATTGTTGTTATGGATAGTCGCGCTCCTCGTGATGGCAAAGTTATTGAAGAACTTGGTTATTATCACCCCATCGAAAAAGAGGAAAAACAAGTACAGCTTGACATAGACAAGACTAAGTCATGGCTTGACAAGGGAGCAACGACAAGTGATACCGTCCATAGAATACTCAATAAAAAAGCTATTACGTTGTAATGAAAGGTGGTCTTGTGGAAAGAGATTTAATTGAGTATATTGCAAAATCTATCGTTGATGATCCCTCATCAGTAAAGGTAAATGAGGTAGACGGTGAAAAATCTACGATACTAGAATTGGAAGTAGGTCCGAATGATATTGGCAAAGTGATTGGCAAGCATGGTCGTATAGCTAAGGCTATACGGACGCTATTGCAAGCTGCAGCAACTAAAAACGAAAAGCATATTGTGTTGGAGATCTTAGACTGAAAACACAGTTTGTAACGGCTCTTGTTGGAGCGCCCTTCGGCGTTAAAGGTTTTGCACGATTACAGAGCCTCTCTGGTGAAACAGAGCATTTATTAAAACTTAAATCAGTATTCCTTAACAAGAACGGCATTACACAACAGTATTGTATTGAAGCTTTACAACTGATAAGCGGAACATTGATGATAGTAAAATTTGCCGGCATTGACAGTCCGGAACAGGCAAAACAATTAAGCAGCGCCGAGGTACTCGTTGACAGGGACAAGGCAGCGCCTTTGTATAATAATGAATTTTACTATGAGGACCTTCGCGGTTTGTCTATTGTTAGTTGTGATGGAACAATGATCGGGATCATCGGTGATATTATTGAAGGCGGCGGCGGTACTTTGATAGAAGTACGGTGTACAAATGGCAAATCATGTTTTGTTCCCTTTAGAGATGAATTTATAGGGGAAATAAATCTTGAGAAAGGTACCGCTGTATTGTTGCATGAGTGGATAATAGGATGAGGTACACAGTCCTTTCTTTGTTTCCAGAATTGATAGAAGCTTTCTTTAACGTTTCGGTTTTGGCTAAGGCTGTAGAACGAGGTATCATCGAGTACCAGTGTATCAACATCAGGGATTTTACACATGATAAACATAAAAGTTGTGATGATGCTCCCTATGGTGGTGGAGCTGGAATGCTCATGTTACCAGAACCTTTAGGCAGAGCGCTTAATTCAGTGATAACTCAAAATAATTTTGAGAAAAAGCCGGTGCCGCGTGTGATTTATATGTCTCCATCAGGTAGACTTTTAACACAAGCTGTCGTTGAAGAGCTGGCTAGTGAACCGGAACTGCTTTTAATCTGTGGTCATTATGAAGGTATAGACCAGCGTATCATTGATATATTTGTTGATGATGAAATTTCTGTTGGTGATTATGTGCTTTCTTCCGGTGAAACAGCAGCATTAGTGCTTATCGATGCAACTTTCCGGTTGCTTGACGAGGCTATTAACCCGAAATCTCTTGATGAAGAAAGTTTTCAGGGAGGGCTGTTGGAATATCCACAATGGACACGACCGGAAGTGTACAGTGTGCTTAAAGTGCCGGAAGTTTTACTGTCAGGTCATCATGAAAACATACGGCGTTGGAGGCTGCGCAAACGAGTAGAAAAAACCGTGTGTATGCGGCCTGATTTGATTGAGAAAGGGAGAAATTTAGGGCTTTTTGATGCAGAGACCTTAAATATAATAACGGAGTTGGTTGGAAAATGAATGAAATACAAGCGGTTACCGCAAAACAAATGGAAGCTGATCACCGATTCAAAATCGGTGATACGGTAAAAGTGTATTTTAAGATCGTCGAGGGCAAAACTGAACGTATACAGGTTTATGAAGGTTTGGTTATTGCTATAAAAAATTCAGGGATAGGAAAAACGTTTACCGTGCGAAAAAACTCGTACGGCGTTGGGGTTGAGCGTATTTTTCCTTTTTATTCGCCTCGTGTTGATAAAGTTGAAGTGGTGCGCCCCGGTAAAGTACGCCGTGCCAAACTTTATTACATTCGGACTAAAATTGGTAAAGCGGCAAAAATTAAAGAGCTTATTATTAAGAAAAAACCTCATGAAAAGAAGAATTCATAATTACAGATGAGATTTCAAATATCTTCAAATCGTATCCCTTCGCCGGCAGGTATAAAATTCCGTGCCGGCCTGCCTATAATGTCTAATTCCCATACCGGATCTAATCCGGGTCTGAGTATCTTTTCAGTACGAAGAGTTGCGATCATACAAGCAGTGATGATTTCGCCGGCTTCAATATCTCGAAGCGCATGAATAGAACGGTTGGTGCGCCGGTAGTTTGTTGCCTCGGAACTTGCTAGTTGTTTAACGCCATTACCAAGTATATCTTGCACCACATCAGCACCGCGTTCTTTGGCAATGGCCGCTATGGTTTCTTGTGGGCTTTGTATACCGGCACGCCGGATTGCCTTTACCATACGAGAAAAAAGTTCCGGCGCTAATGCTATAGGATCGTCAAGCCCTGAATCTTTACGTGAAAGACAAAAGTGCTTTTCAACCGCAACAGCACCTACAGCAATGGATAAGGCGGGTATTAGTTCCGGATCAAGACTGTGATCGCTTACGCCAACTGGCCTACCGAAGATATAAGAGAGACTCTCTAAAACTCGCAGGTTATAATCGCTTTCCGGCGCCGGATACGCGGTAACACAATGAAATAGGCACACAGGCAGCCCGAGCAGAAGATCGAGTGCATTTTCAATATCGCCCAGCCGTGATACACCGGTTGATAACAGAACCGGCGACCGGTAAGAGGCAATCTGCTGAAGCAGCGTCCTATGATTCAGTTCCGGCGAAGCTACTTTGAAAACACCGGGCTTTAATGCCTGCAGCTCTTGCGCACTGCGAGCGCCAAAAGGCGTTGCTAGAAAAAGCATTCCTCGCGCCTGTGTATGCTCTTTCATCAGGGCAAAGAATTCCGGCTTTACTTCCAGTTGCTTGAACCTGTCGTATAAGCGTATTTTTCCACCCGGAAGATTCACTTCGCCGGTTTTAGGATGCAATATTTCATCAGCATAAACAATCTGGGTTTTTATGCAGCCGGCGCCTGATTCAAAAGCTGCATCAATTAACTCTTTTGCCTTGACAGGATCAGCCGCATGACCGGTACCAAGCTCAGCAATAATAAGCGGTTCTTGAGGGGTGTACGTTGTAGTATGGATGGTAAAAGAGTTATTCAAACAAGACTCGTTGCGGCAATTATGGAGAGGGAACAGCCGTTCCCTCCTTTGGTTGATTCTTTACTCAATGATTGCAATAATGTCCTGCATTTTCAAAATAAGATGTTCTATTCCATCAATCTTTATTGATGTTCCGGAATATTTGTCATGCATCACTTTTTGCCCTACGGATACGCTGACTTTTTCTTTTTCGGTTCCAGGTCCGACAGCCACGACCGTACCAATTTGCGTCTTCTCCTGTGCGGTATCGGGGATATATAACCCGCCGGCACTTTTTGCTTCACTTTTTTCCAGTTTAACCATAACTCGATCCGCTAAAGGGATTACCTTCATTTTATTCCTCCAATAGGTAATTTTAAGATTTTATGCCTAAAATATACATAAATACATTTTGCATCGTCAAGAAATTTAGATTGGCGTGAGCTCGACAGAGGAACCTTTACCCGAGCATAAACCTTGCACCTATTTCAGACTTTGGAACTAGCCTATTTCAGACTCTTGAACTAGCCTATTTCAGACTCCTGAACTAACCTATTTCAGACTCCTGAACTAACCTATTTCAGGTCAGACCTTATGTGGCTGGGAACAGGTCAGACCTTTTAGTTCCCGACAGAGCTGGAAATCAGGTCAGACCTAGCCTCAAGAAAAAAAAGAGTAAAAAAAGAACAGCTGACTAAAGCAAAATGCCATGTTTATCCCGTTGTCTATGTACCATGTCTTCGCATTATTCGCCACGAGGCCGCACTGATTTAGGCCTCACGTATTATATCTTCTCGGTAGTTAATCGATTCCTCTTTGAACTCGATCCCGATAAGATGAAAGAGCTGTTCCTCGCTATAGTCGAGGAAGCATTAACGGTAAAAGGTTTCAAGTTCAAACTTTGGAGCTTTTGTATCATGTCTAACCATTTCCATTTTCTTATTACCCCAGCCGAAGGGCAAAGCCTTTCTGAGATATTGAAATGGATTAAGATGGTATTTGCGATTCGGTGGAACAAACTGAACCACAAGACAGGACACTTCTGGGGAGACAGGTTCTATTCGCGGGTAATAACAGACGAGCAGGACTTCTGGAATGTATATAATTACATTGATCAGAACCCCGTTAAAGCCGGGCTTGTAAAAGAGCCTTGTGAATGGAAGTACAGTGGAGCGTATCACCGTTA
>JAITAM010000137.1 GCA_031284085.1 Spirochaetaceae bacterium | reverse complement strand
CGATGATAGAGGAATCATTGGAGAAGGGGAGATGGTGCAGGAGTCAGGACCTGAATTTTTTGATGAGAAGGATGCGCCAGAAAACTTATCGGAAAAAATAAAAGCAGGAGCAGGTCAGAGCTATCCTGACCGTTGCATAATATGGAGAGCTTCCACTGCATAGATGAGAGACGCTCTCATCTGTCCTGCACGCTTAGAACAGGCTGGCAGGTCAGACCTCATGCCGCTCCTTTCAGACGACAGTGCGGGAGTTACGGAACACAGTGCAGGAGTTACGGAACGCAGTGCGAGGGTTACGGAACATAGTGCGAGGGTTACGGAACGCAGTGCAGGAGTTACGGAACACAGTGCGGGGGTTACGGAACATAGTGCGGGAGTCTCAATAGGCCGTGCCTGCTATCAGGCAAAAAGCCGTACACTATTCCCGATACAGCAACCTTTGAAACAGGCCGTGCCTGCTTGCAGGCGGAAAGCCGTACGGCTGCCCTTGATACAATGCCGAAAGTTTGGAACAGGCTGTGCCTGTGGAAAGGATACCGTATCGTACGGTATCCCTCTTTCAGGAAGCTTAGTTTGAAGATTCTTCTGATAAATCTTCTTCTGTTTTTATTGATAAAAATTCAACAGTAAAAATCAGCGTTGAGTAGGGAGGAATAATCGATTCTATGCCATTTGGACCATAGGCAAGATTTGAAGGAATATAAAATTTGTAAGTACTGCCCTCAGTCATAAGTTGCAGCCCTTCCGACCAGCCCGGAATCACGGCATCCAAAGGAAACGTAGCGCTTTCACCATATAAATACGAGCTGTCGAACAGAGTACCGTCAACAAGATAGCCCTCGTAGTTCACCTCAACCGTATCGGTCGGCAACGGTTTGCTGCCGCCCCCTTCGCTAATCACTTCATACTGCAAGCCGCTTTCGGTAGTATACACCTGCGGTTGCGCCGCATTTTCTGCTAAATAGGCATCCTCTTGCACTTTAGCTAGTGCGGCTTGCCGTTCTAAAGCAGCCGTATACGCATCTTGCACCACAGCAAGCGCCTCGTCTGTACTAATGGCGGCCTTGTCTTCCATAACATCCCGTAGACCAAGAGCAAAATGCAGATAGTCAAATTCTAAATCGGTAGTTTGAAATTGAGAACCAAACCATACACCAAAAGCATAACTAATGTCCGGGTCCGTAGAACCTAGTTTACCATCGGATACACCCCGTGCAGACACAGCCGTTATTATGCCGGCAGCACACAACACCATACAAAACCATTGTTTTGCCATAATTTTCTCCTAGACAATAATTAAAAAATTGCTATCTTTCTTTTACGCAAATTATTCTGGTAGAGCCGGTTTTATAGATAACAGCTCTATCTTAAAAATAAGTACCGAATTGGGTGGAATACGTCCCTGACCGGCTCCGGTTTCCCCATAAGCCAATTCAGAAGGAATGTAAAACCGGTAGGTAGCACCTTCGTTCATAAGTTGTAGACCCTCATTCCAGCCGGGAATTATGGTGTCGAGCGAAAATTCCACAGGCTCTCCGTTACCATAGGAATTGTCAAATGGAGTGCCGTCAATAAGGGTCCCCTCGTAATGAACCCGCACGGTTTCAGAGGGAAATGGCTTTCTACCGCTTCCTTCTGAAATCACCTCATACTGCAAGCCGCTTTCGGTAACGGTAACGCCCTCTTTAGTGCTATTCTCTTTGAGAAAAGCTATTCCATCCTGCCTCGTATTTTCATTCTTAACGCTTATTGCCTCGCTGTAAGCGTTTTGTGCTATACCCAGCGCCTCATCAAAAGTCATCGTAGTATTCCCTTCAATCTGCTCTTTGAAACCTTTGGCAAAGGCAGCGTAATCAAACGCTAAGGTCAGCTCTTCAAAGTCAGATGCCATAATCATACCGAACGCATAGCTCATTTCCTCATCTCCCCCTTCGGATTCGAAGGACGTCTTTGATGCTGTTACTTGTGCCGGCGTCTTTGTACAGCTGAAGATTAGTACTACCACAGCTACCCATAGTAATTGTTTCATAAACACTCCGCTAAGAACCATAGCATTTTGTCTATGGTCTGACAAGCCGTAGCCCAAGGTCGTAGTTGTGGTAAGAAGGAGCGTTGCTTCCACGATTGGCGGAGCGTAAATACTGAGCATAGAAATTCCAACTGCCCCCGCGCATAATCCGGTTCACGCCGGTCTTTGCGCCGTCGGGATCGGATTGCGGACCGTCCGCATAAGCCCCATACCAGTCCCAACACCATTCCCAGACGTTGCCGTGCATATCGAATAAGCCCCAAGGGTTCGGCGCAAACTCTTCTACCTTCGTTGTGCGGCTCTTATATCCGCTTTTAACACCGTTGTACGCTACCATGCCATCAAAGTTTGCGTCCTCTGTACGCAAACTGTCTCCCGTATAAAACGCCGTTCTTGTGCCGGCCCGACACGCGTATTCCCATTCCGCCTCAGTTGGAAGCCGGTAGCCGTTTGCATCTTTGTTCCATATAACGTTCCATTTGCTGCTCGTTTTGTCTATGGTATAAGCCGGCCTCAGTCCTTCCTCTAGGCTGCGCCTGTTACAGTATTCAACCGCATCAAACCAACTAATATTTTCTACCGGCAGGTCGCTGCCTTGAAAACGACTGGGATTGTTTTCCATAAGTTCCTGCCATTCTTTCTGGGTAACTTCAGATCTGCCCATAAAAAAGGCGCTTATGGTAATGGTTCGCTGCAATTCATCGCTGTCCCGACTCGCTTCCGAACGCAGACTTCCCATAACAAAAGTGCCTGCCGGTATAGAAACAAAGTTTTCAGGCAGCGCAGGAGATACTAAGTTTTGAAGCATTTCAAGTTGGGCATAGAGCTCTTGATTAGAGTGGTCTACGCTATCAAGCTGCGTAGTCAAATCCTCATTGCGCTGGCTTAAAGTACCTATATAGTCGTCTAGTTCTTGGTTGCGCTGATTTAAGGCGTTCACCCGCTCGCCCAAATCTTGATTGCGCCGGTTTAAGGCGCCTACCCGCTCACCCAAATCCTCTCCCCATTGGGTAAACTCGCTGAGTCTCTTAGCCAAATCTTGGTTATGCTGGTTGAGCGCTGCAATCCGTTTCTCCAATTCTTTATTCTCTTGACCAATCAATATAAGATGATCTTCCGCTTTTTGATCAATGCAGAAGACCAAAGAATCAAGCGCTTTGTCGGCTAGTTTCTCTATTGTTTGATACAAAATATCCGGCTCGGTTGTACTGTAAATACTCACGTTAAAGAGCGTTTTATTACGCTCGGAATCAAAAACCTCCATTTCTACAGTACAGTACATTTCTTCTTGCGGCTGAATAGTACCGGTTATGCGGTAAGCAGGCGTGCCGGATGCCGGGTCCGATACGATGGGAAGAGACGTTTGGGGTGTGGATTCAAGGATAAGCACGTCGCGCTTGGTCTGTTTCAGCATAGCTTCTACAATAGTGCGAAAGTTTCTTGCATCGTACTGCACCGACTCATCAACGGTAAAGTCCAGAGCAAGGCGCACAGGACTTTGTGTATAAACCGGCGTACCGATAGCGCATAAACACAAAGCAGATAGTATAATCCGAACTATTCTCATAACAAATTCTCCAAACCATAAGATAAAAACATAAAGCATCAAACGGCGGCAAGAACAAAAGACTCATGCTCAAAGCGCTGTTTTATGCAAACCTCTTGAGAGAGAGGCATTTCTATAATTATCGGCATAGTGCACCACCCACAGGCCAGCCTGTTCCAAAGTTTCGGTTTTGTATCAAAGGCGGACCACGACTCTTAGCCGGAAATAGGGGTCAAACCACTTTTTATTAGTAAGTCAGTTTCATCAGACAGTATCCGCACACTTCGTGTTTTTCTCTTGCATTGTGCGCTTGGCCGGATTAAAACCAACAAATAGTATAGCGTGTGGCACTAATATTTTGGCACTATGAACTTAGGTCGAGTGTAAGTACATACTTAGGATGGATCCGATCCTGATATATAGCTTAGCCGCAGGTGTCAAAGGCGACAGTACGCATCTTTGTCTACAAGAAGTGGGAAAGGGGACAGGCATGGCCTGTTCTAATTTCTACTGTATGCTGTATGGAAGGAACAAGAAAAGCAAGGCATTGCTTATCTATGCGTATGCGTATCATCGGAAACTAGAGCATTGGGTCAGGATAATCCTATACACGCACAGATTTTAACCTTTCATTATCTATAAAAATATCTCTGAAAATATTTTATCAAGAGCCGTATCAAGACTGCCTAAAAAACCGGCATGTGGAATATTTAATTTTTTGAGAATGTCATTAAAACGCTTGTATCCCGCCGGTTCATGTAATTCAACCCAATCCACTTTTAATTCATCCGCCTGATTCTTATTTTGTTGTGAAAGTTTATCCGCGATAAATACCGCGGATTTTCGGGCAAATATCGTGTCCGCGCTTTCAGGATTGCCCTGTCCCATGAGTTTTACTTCACAAAGATATTGCTTATCGGCATTTCTCAAATAAAAATCAACTTCCCTGTCAACTTTCTTTGAATAATCACGAATAAATTTTTCATAGTAATACTGTTCCGGCACTTGAAAAAGTTTACAAAGCGTTTTCATAAGATATTTCTCAACTCGTTTTCCCGCGGCGCTCCATAACCCGCCGCGTAATGCAGCGCGCTTAACCGCCAATGTATTAATTACAATTAAACTTTCGCTAATATTAAGATCTATGGAAACGTTTTAAACTTTATTGTAAGCACTAATTCCAGATCAGAGTCTGATTCCACAAGTTCAACTATGCTTTTATAAAGCGTATCATAATGTTCTTCTGCGGCGTTAATTACAATCTCTTTTGTTGATGAGTTGAACATATTATGAATTGTTTTCATATTCAATCCAGAATTAATTGCAATTTCATCTGACGGTAAATTGTGATCAAGAAATGCCGCTTTATACCAATCTGATGAAATGTTTTTATTCTGTAGTTTTGCATCAACGATTTTCTTGAAAAAGTCAATCGCAAATTGCAGAAATTCAGCATTTATGAGTGTTACAATTTCGATACGATAATCTTTACTATTTAAAAGTTTGTGAATAATGTTTTTAACAACTTGATCTGTTAATGTCATGGTATAGCCTTTTGAAATTCCTCTATTGATAAAAATTTCATAGGATGTTTATCGTCCAATTTGCCTGCCATTTTAGACTTCATATATGAAAAATACCTATAATCTTTTTCTGTAAGAAAAAAATACCTGTCAAGCATTTTTGCTGTTTTCCCAACGGTACCGCTTCCACCAAATGGATCAAAGATTAAATCTTTTTTATATGAGTAATACTGGATTACACGTTTACATAATTCGACTGGAAAAACAGCAGAATGTATCTTGTCGAAACACGGATCAATTTTCCAAACATTAGTAGTTTCAAAGCTATCCTTAATTTTACTTGCTTCAACAATAGCATCATCATATTGGTGAATGTTCCAATCGAGCAATTTTTCGGTTGATTTACGATAGACCATAACATATTCGGTAACAGGATTTGGTTTATATCCCAATGGCTTTCTGTGCTGCTGAAATCCGCCGACACGATTTTTTACACTTGCCTCAGGCTTTTCCCAAATAATATCGTCGATAAATTCCCAGCCAATATCAACAATATAATGATGAATATCAAAGGGTATCGGATACCGTTTGCTTGAGTGCGCGCGGCTGATACGCGGCACAATTACCGGCGATGTATTGATCAGCAAAAAACGCCCTTCTTTTGTTATGCGGTAAACTTCCTGAAAAACATCCCTCAAAAATTCCAGATAACATTTATATGACGGGTAAATAGAATAATCGCGGGCATTGTAATATGGTGGTGATGTAAACGTTAGATGAACGCTCTCATCTTTCAATAATTTCATTGTTTCAATGGTATCTCCGCACACAACAACGTTTTTTAAATAATCATAACTTTCCACATGTGAACCCGAACTTTTTTGCGCCTCTTTGACAAAATATTCTTTGAGAATAATTGCCGATACCATTTCATTTTGATGATGGACAAGCGGTTGCAAATGCTCATCAACATCGGCTTCGCCCTTAAAAACTAGCAAACCCCTGACAGCCTGGCAAACAACTTTAGGATCATCGTCATCAAGCATTGTAAACAGAACTTCTTTTGAAGAAGGTTTTCGCATACGTCCGATAGCGGAAACCGCTTCTCTACGGACATTCGTGTCGGCATCATTACCGGCTATTTTTTTAAGCGCCGGCAAATACGATTCATCGGCAAGTT
>JAITAM010000085.1 GCA_031284085.1 Spirochaetaceae bacterium | reverse complement strand
AATTTTAAGAAAACTAATAATGAAAAGTGGAATAAAAACAATTAAAAAATATGAGATAAAATGATAGGATATACCCTCATTGTGCATAACATTCCGGTTGGAATGTGTCTCAGTGCTAGAGCCTTTCGACCTCTATTTGATTAGAGCTCAATCGCTACGCTCTTTCCATGCCATTGTGCCGCCATATTTTCCAGCCCATGAGCCTCCGGATGCGTCTTGATCGCCGTTAAATCAAGACAGTATAGCCCTGATATCAACAATTCTTCACAGACCAACTCCGCAAAACCCACTTCAGCACACCCTTTCCGTTCAGCGATTCAATTTTTTAATTTTTTATCTTCACGGCGCTGTTGCCGTAAAAATCCTGATGGTAAACGAAGCTCAGGTCTATAGGCACGTTACCAAGACACGAAACCGTTATTCAACGGTGTACTCAGCCAAGCCCCAATAGGTACCACTTTCATAATCCGAGACATTAAGCGATACCGATTAAGCATTTCTCGGTATGGTAATGTTTACGGAAACCGTCCCGTTCCCATCTGGTCTTAGTTTATACTATTGTTTTCCAAATTGTCTATCAATAATGACCGCTGCTGCATAGGATATAGTCCGAAACCATAGGACCTGACAGTCCGAAACCCTGACAGTCCGAAGCCGTAGGATCTGACAGGCTAGAGGGTTAGAGCAGGCTGGCCTGCGGCTCTTTGAGAAAAAGATTAAGGTCTAAACCCATAAGCAATACCTTCTTTTTGAAGGATGAAGGAGGCTTTGCAATAATAGGCCTTTCTAGTCCGGGAAATTGGAGGGAAAAAGCATGGAGAAATAACCCTTCAGTGCAAAAATGAGCGCCGTACTTGCTATCACCAGCAAGAGGATGGCCGTGAGCAGCGGCTTGGACACGGATTTGGTGGGTGCGGCCGGTTTCAGGTTCGGCAATAATGCACGACAAAGCTCCATAAGCGCCTACGGGGAAAATACGGGTAATCGCAAGAGAACCTTCAGCGCCGGCAATACGGCTAATCCCCGCAGCCTTGTCCCGCACGAGTCTGTCTTGCCAGAGCTCGGAGGATTTAACCACGCCTTCCACAATGGCAAAATAGCGCTTATGAACGAGCCTTTTACGCAGAAAAGCGCTGAAACGCTGCGCCCCCTCAAGCGTAGTAGAAAAAATAAGCACGCCGCTGGTTGGTTTATCGAGACGGTGCAAAGGGCCGGGCTTAAACGACAATGATCGTTCCTTGAGGCGAGGCATAAGGTAGCCGCCGATCACTTTGTCAAGACCGTGCGGCCCGTGTACATCCACACCGGCGGGTTTGTTCACCGCAAGCAACCCGTCCCCTTCCCACAACACCTCAAGCTCAGCGCTAAGAGGCTGAACAGGCTCGGGAAGAGGGCGCAGCAGCGGGCTTGTTATTGCCCCCTTGACTATGGTAATCGTGCAGCCGGCCTTTACCCTGAAAGACGCACACGCCGGTTTACCATCAACCCAAACTGCTTTTGTGCGCAGCAATCTATAAATGAAAGGCAAGCTCAAGGTAGGCAATGCCTTACGCAGGATGCGATCAAGGCGGCGGTCGTTATCATCGGCGCCGGCGGTTAGGGTAAGCGGCATAGCTTTTCCTCCATTAAAACTGAAGCTGCTTTTGTGCGCAGCAATCTATAGATGAAAGGCAAACTCAAGGTAGGCAGTGCCTTACGCAGAATGCGATCAAGGCGGCGGCCGTTATCATCGGCGCCGGCGGTTAAGGTAAGCGGCATAGCTTTTCCTCCTCGTGTTCTCGAAAATACCGGCTCAAAACGGCCTCCATGCCGGAAAGCGTGTGTTCTTTGTATAAAAGGTGTTTAAGGTAGTGCGCCCAGAACAGGTTATCACAAAACAGCGTAAAGAACCGACATGCCCTGCTGTAGTGGAAGGGTTGAGGCTGGTAACGTGATAAGAAGTCAAGAAACAGGAGCGCCGCCTCCTCTAAATCGACAAAAGAGGGCGCTGTTCCCTTGATGCAGGCAAAAATCCAAGGCTTGCGCACCGCACCTCGTCCTACCATGAGTGCAAAGCAGCGCCCGTTTGCTCTGTGCATAGCATCGTTTGGGTCCAGAATATCACCGTTGCCGACCACTGGAATCCGCATACAATCGGCAAGCCGATAAACATAGTCCCAGCGCGCACTGCGTTTGAACTTTTCCTTTGCCGTTCGTGGATGCAGGGTAATTAAATCCAGCTTTTCCGACTCAAGGCGGCTGCAAAACCGCAGCAGGTAGTCAAAATCCTCCGTTAATCCGAGCCGTATTTTAACGCTGAGACGGCACGATACCACCGCCCTCAATCGGGCTATTAAAGCGCCGGCACGTTCAATATCTTCCATCCATCGGATACCGGCGCCGGTGCGCGCTATAGCGGGCGCACAACAGCCCATATTTATATCAATACCGGCGCAGGGATAGGTATTCAAGAGAGCGGCGGCTTTTACAATCTGATCCGGTTTTGAGCCGAAGAGTTGGAAGACCACTTTTTCAGGGCGGGGGCCGGCGTCAAGGTACCACTGTTCAAAGAGTCCGCCTGAAGTTAAGGCTGCGGCGCTTATCATTTCGGTCCAGTATTCATCGGCTCCTCCGAACCGTTCGATGAGTTCTCGGAGCGCTCTATGGCTTAACTCGGCCATAGGAGCCAAAAAGAGAGGGCATAGATTCATAGACATCTCCACACAGGCCAGCAGCCGCAGGCTGTTCCAAAGCTTTCAGCATTATATTGGAAACGACAGGCCAGCAGCCACAGGCTGTCCCTAAGCTTTGGCATGGGATAGCGGCCTTATAACGTTCCGGCTGTATGCGGCGCTATGGCTTTTGACTCATCCGGGATGGCAGCCTTCACTTCCTCTTCTGCCTATCGGAGGAGGGTCAGGCCGCTATAAGGCTATTGGCATGAG
>JAITAM010000083.1 GCA_031284085.1 Spirochaetaceae bacterium | reverse complement strand
GACACTGTTCCCAAGTTACGCTCCTGATTATCTGCTTAATAACCGGTATTGCCTGAGCCGTCATACTGAATTCGTCCAGATCAAGCCCCACAAGCAGCATTGTAGCAACCGGATCGCCTGCAAATTCACCGCACATAGCAACCGGAATACCCTTTGCATGAGCCGCATCAATAGTACGCTTTATTAACCGCAGAATTGCAGGATGAAACGCTTGCGCAAGATGACTGACCTTTTCATTACCCCGGTCAACCGCCATAGTGTACTGCACAAGATCGTTAGTGCCTATAGAAAAAAAATCAGATCTTTCAGCAAGTATGTCGGCTGTCAGCGCAGCAGAAGGCACTTCTATCATTGATCCTACCGCTATATGCTCATTGTAGGCCTGCCCTTTTTGCCGGCACTCGTCTTTAGCCTCTTCCAATACCGCAAGGAGCTGCTCTAACTCTTCACGCCCTGAAATCATAGGAAACAGTATCTTGACCGTGCCGAAAACACCGGCACGCAGCACCGCCCGCAGCTGAGTTTTGAAAAAAGCAGGATGTGCAAGGCAGAAGCGTATCGCTCTCCATCCAAGAAGAGGGTTTTTCTCATTGCTCGTTTGTTGAATACCCGGCAGAACTTTGTCGCCTCCAATATCAAGCGTCCGTATTGTTACTGGTAAATTCCCCATGATTTTTATCACGTGCCGATACGCTTGGTATTGCTTTTCTTCACTTGCAAGGTGCGCCGAAGATAAAAATAGAAATTCAGAACGGTATAACCCTATACCATCTGCGCCATAGCGTGAAAGCTGTTCGGCTTCTTCCGGTATCTCAATATTTGCGTTGAGTTTAACCCTGTGTCCATCGCGTGTTTGTGCCGGCAGCTTACGCACGGAGTCAAATAAGTTGATCTGCTTTTGGTACTCAATATGCGCTTTATGATAGCTGTTTTGGGTGTCAATATCGGGATCAATGATAACGATGCCTGAGCCGCCGTTAAGCACTATCAATTCATCGCCGTTTAAGCTTTTGGTCATGCCGGAAAGTCCTAAGACGGAGGGGATTTCAAAAGCACGTGCAAGAATAGCCGTGTGAGAAGTTCTTCCCCCTGAGTCCATTACGATTCCTTTTACTTTACTGCGGTCCATGGAAAGGATGTCGGCAGGCATAAGGTCATGTGCTACCAGAATTATTTCATCGGGAAGAATGGCAAGCGAAATCTCTTTTATAGAAAAGAACCGGTTAAGGATATAGCGCGACACATCGGAAATATCAGAGGCGCGTTCACGCAGATATGCGTCGGGAGAAGCCGACATTTTCTGAATGAGTTCATGTGAAACCACCCATACTATCCACTCGATATTTTGCAAATCGTCTTCCAGTCTCGTTTTGATTTGCTCATGGAACTGTTCGTCTTCAAGCATCATACTATGCGCTTGAAAAATCTCAGCCTGATCGCTACTCATTTCTTGTACCGCCTGATCGTACAAACTCTGAACTTTTGCAATGGCGTATTTCAGTGCGGCAGTAAAACGACTCCACTCATGCCCAATTTGCTCTTTTGTTATATCGTAGCGTGGTATTTCCAATACCGTATTATCTAAATATAAAAATGCCTTCCCTATCCCTATCCCCGGTGAGACGGGGACACCATGCAGCTCTTTCATCATTTTTATACTAACAAAAAGTAAGATTGTCTGTATAGACAGGCACAGCAGGCACGGCCTGTCTCTAAGTTCTCGGCGCCACTATCAAGGGTGGAGTACGACTTTTCGTCTGACAGGCACGGGTAGGGGGTCAGACCTCATAGGCAGAACAGGTCAGATCTAGGGAGTGATTGGTGTTCATGGGCAGGAAGGGGACAGACCTCGTCTGGTGTTTGCGCCGACCGTCTCAAGGGACAGACCTCGCAGGCAGAAAGGGACAGACCTCTTTTTTTGCATTTTCTGCTCAACTTATTGAAGCAAAAAGGCATATTTCGCCATATAAGTATTATGTCAAGAAAACTTAGAGGTTCGACTAACAAGGGTAAGACTTGTCATGTGGTTACAAAGGTTAATCGAGACCATCGTGAATTAGACCCTAAAGAAGACAAAGAGCGTCTTATCGTGGTTATTGCAGAAGCAAAAAAACATCTCGATTTTAAATGTGGGGTATCAGGCAAAATAGGAATTCTACGAAAGCCTGTATCTCAAAATAATTATATATTATATAAATAAATAATGAGCAAAAGTGCCGGTTTTGACTGCAAGGGAAAAATGAGAAAAACTGTGAAAAAACCGAGAATCTTTGTTGACCCTTCAAAAACGTCCAAATGTATCTAACTACAATTATTATAAAGAGTTAATCAAAGATAGCAGTTAAGGAACTGGATTGAACCAAATGAAAGGTATGAAAATGCCAAACATGCAATCGAAAAGGTAGGAAATGAGTGTATAATTCTATATAATATAAAAAAATACATCGTTCATCGATGAGAGATGTAGGAAAAAAGGTGAGAAATGGTTTTTTGTGTAAAGGTGCGAAATTTATCCGATCTCTCTGACTACCGCTCGAACCCATTCAATAGCTCCAAAAATTTCAGTATCATAGGCAACCTCCGTTTCCGGCTTGGCTTCGTTCACCACAAAGTACTGCCCCTTGACTAGCCGGACATGACTGATATGCAAGTCTCCATTGATCCGACATATATAGACGCCATCTCCAAGCCAGCCCGTAGCTTGGAATACGGCGACATCCCCCGGAGCAAGCAACGGCATCATTAGACCGTTGAAGACTACTATAGCCCGAAGGTCTGTACTGTAATCTTGAAACCGTCTAGGCATGGGTACTAGGGTATAATCCGGGTAGCTCCCTGAATGAGCCTTCGGGTCTGGAATTTCACGCACTGGGTCAAAATGAAAGACTTGTTCTTTGGTCAAAAGTGGAATCTCGAAAACAGTCATAGTCTGTACCGTTCAAGATCGACTGGGTTATTGTACAAAGCAACTCAGTCGGAAGTAGCAAGATAATGGGAAAGACCATATCTCACCATGAAGGCCCTATGGATAAAGTACCAGATGGCCTTCAAAAACCTCACACAGACAGACATCGCAGTTTACGCTAACTGTACACTGTTACTGTCTATGGTATCACATGTGATTCATGGCCGCAAGATCTCCGCAAATGTCAATACGGCTCTGGTCAAAGGACTGGGCTATAAATCCTTCGATGAGCTGATAGCCGCCTATGCAAAGGAGGCGCGACGTGAATATTACAGGGCTTAGGCAGTTTTTTCCCAAGTATAGGAACCCGGTTCCGGGGGCGAAGGAAGCAATAAACCCTGAAAAGAAAGGCGCCTTACCTTTGCCGACTCAGACTCGCTCTGAATCTCCGGGTAGTCATGGGTTTCAAGGATTTTGGTCAAGATTTCCGCTGCGTGTGCAATACGTAAAGCCAAAGTCTTCTCTAACACTGGCGGAGTTTCTTCAAAAATATCGAGAAGAATACCGTCAGTGGGAGGCTTAAAAGTCAATCGAAGATACAGGTCAAGCTCTTTTGAGTAATCAGATACCGGATATGGATCGATTATTTGATAATCTTGCAAAGATTTACATCCTTCCCCGTCTTTGACTTAAATCGTGCCATAACTCACTGCTCTGTGATAGATTTTTCTTACCGAACTAGTCCAAATTTTTGACCAATTCGCAGGCATATGGGACTTCTAGTCGGTTTACCCTCATGGTGTTATGCATTTTACCTATCAGTTTGACCAATGTCCGCACACTCCCATGTGTGGCTTTGGTTATAGCGCCGATCACTTCTTGGCTGGCAGACTGGCACACTTCTTGGATTATCTTTGCCGCATCTGCCGCCTTCATTTTCTCAACCGTTAGAAGTCCCTACTCGGCTTAATAATTGCTCATGATCATTGGCTAGATTTTCTAATTTGTAGATTAATCGCGGCAGTCCGACTAGTACCAGCCCTACCTCCGCCATATCTACAATTATGCAGCGCAATAACTCAAGAGAGGCATCGGTCAAGTAGTCAGTCTGATCAGTGATCAATACCATATCACGTCCATGTAGCTCCTCTACTATCCGGTCAATTATGGTGGATTTTGTCCCCTTGATTGACACACCTAACATTTGTGCGATCTTGGTAACGATTTGTATCTGCGGCATATCTTGCCGTACAGAGCAAGTGCCGCATGACTTTCTTGTACATACTGTTTTATTGCAGTGGTTTTACCCGTGCCTGCATCCCCCGTGATGACCGATATGTCCTTGTTGTCATGCGCCATCTCTACAGCTTTACGAATATTTTCAACTGTAGTCGTTTCAACTTCTACACGCCGTTCTTCACGTTTTAAGAATGACCGGATTTTGTCTTCTAGGGCAAGGTATATCTCCATTGTATGTCCCGCTCTTGTAAGCGCTGATAAGGCTAGCAGAGACCCCTATCTCTCTTGCTACCATCGACTGACTGATCCTTCTCTCCTCAAGAATTGTAAAAAATTCTTGGGACAATTTTTCGTCATATTGTTTTACTTCTTTTTTCTCTTCCATAACAAAGCACTCCTTAAAATTTGCATCGCTTTCACACTGCCTTTCTCACTGGTACTTCCCTTTCTCTCTACATATTTATTTATAAGAACTATATTTGAATGGTTTTGAACGTTTTTGAAGGATTAGTCAAGATTCTCGGTTTTTTCACACTTTTTCTCAGTTTTGCCTTGCAGTCAAAACTGAAAACCTTACCAATCATTTCTTTATAGAATATATAATTATTTTAGAACATAGGCCTCCGTGCAATTCTTATTTTGCCTGACATCCCACAAAAGCTCTCCACACTACGTGATGGAAGCTCTCTTCCAAACCCGAAAGGGTCAGACCTCCAAGCCCAAACCAGCCTGTTCCAAAGCTTCGGCACAGTAGCTGTTAAAGGCGGCGGCCACAGTATCAGACATAGTTACCACTGCGGTAACGGACCTCAAGATGGTGCAATCAGTACAACACTGATGCCCGGATGGGATGTGAAGCTTGGCCGACTTGAAGTTCAAGATAGCGGGAAAGGGTAAAACAACCCTGCGGAACTGTTAGCGGTAGTACTTGCACTTGCAGCGGGTGTATACCGTGTGAAGATAGTAACGCAAAAAAAAATAAATCTGTTGCGGGAATACTAAAAAACTATGAGCGCACTAAACTTTGAACTTGCTCATCTCTTTGTTCAGCGTGCTAATGGATTGGCGGTTGGCATCACTAATATCGTTGACCTGATTGGCGCTTACTATTATCAATTCGGCGCCTTTCGATATGTCGTCCATGCCGCTGTTTATTTCGCCGGTTATCTGCTCAAGGGTGGCGCTTTGTCGTTTCACCTGCTCTCCTTGACTGGCAATATCGGCTGAAGAAGTCTTCACCAGATCGGTGATGGTTTTCAGTTTAGTTATCTCTTCAAAAATGGTACGGCTGCCTGCTTCTTGTTCCTCCATAGCGGAGTGAACCGCGCTTTCCTGAATGGATACGGTCGTTACTCCCGCGTCTATGGTCTCAAAGCCTTTGACGAGTACCGCGGTTGATTTGGTAATCATGTCTATGGACTTTTTTATCTTTTGCAGTACCGCATTGATGGTGAGTGATTGCCGCTCTGAGCTTTCCGATAGCTTTCTGATTTCACCGGCAACAACTGCAAACCCTCTGCCTGCTTCCCCTGCATGAGCAGCCTCAATAGCCGCATTCATAGAAAGCAAATTCGTCCTGCTTGCAATATCCTGAATCACCGCATTGATTGCTAAAAGCCCTTCGGATTCACGGGCGACTTCCTGAATGTCGGCAGCAACTTTTTCAAGCCCACGTTTGCCTACTTCGGATGCTTCCGCAAGATTAACAACGTTAATCGCGTTCTTGCTTAATGTTTCTACAACCGAATGTATATTGGCAAACATTTGTTCCATTGACGAGGAGGACTGGGAGACACTTTCCGATTGCACGTCTATATGTTTGTTGAGCCTATCAACGTGAGAGAGAATGTTTTCCATAGCGCCGTTGGTTTTATGCACTTCATCAGATTGTGTATCCATCTGGCTTTTCATATTCTTAATCGCGGCGGTGATTTCGTTGATGGATGAGGCGGTCTGCGAGGTGTGCAAAGCAAGGTCTGCGCCGGTGCTGGAAAGAGACAGCGTTATGCCTTTAATCACCGCGAGGAGGCCGCGCATTTTCTCAAAGGTAAGATTGATAAACGCCGCAAGGCTGCCGACTTCATCTTTACCCTGAACGGCAACGTGTTTGGTTAAATCCCACGCCGCCGCAATTTCTTTGAGGGTGTTCATCATAAGGGCAAAGGGTTTTTTGAGGGCAAGGGTTATAAAAATCATTAGCAGCAATGAGCAGGCGACCGCTACGGCATCGTATATTTTAAGATTGCGGATGGTGGCAAGCAGGAAAACCACATAGTTATCGAAAATGCTTTCTCCCTGCTCGGTAATGGCGCGGCAGACCTCGTCAATATCCGAAGCTATCTTCGCCGATAGCGTTTCGGAACGCAAAAAATCCGCTGATAATTGTGCGGGGTTGTCGGCGTATTCTTGGGCGTCAATGAGCGTATACACAAGCGGCACGTAGGAGGTATTCAAGATCGTCTGGGCATCGATCAGTTGTGCGACGAGCTTCTTGATAATTGAAGCGTCAATGAAAGGGTCTGCCTCCAAAGCCTGCACCACCTTGTCCAACAAGCCGGCAAGCTCTGCGGCTTGTGCGTTAAAGCGCCGCGTTCGTTCGTTATTTCCTTGGGGGAAGCCGCTAAGATAGGTAGAGACCAACGATTGGTTTGCCGTTTCGGCAAGTGCATAGAAAGAAGTCTGTGCTTCCTGCGTCAAAGATTTAGTAGCGAACGCTCCATTTATCAGCTTGTGGCACGATATATGGCAATGCTCTATAGCGCTGATGCTTCTCCAACTAATAAGCGTAAAGATACCTGCGATAAGCAAAGAGCTACACAAAAATTTTGTTCCAATAGATATGTTGTTAAAGAATTTCATACTAGGATTTTTATATCAAATAGCATAATAGTATGTCTACCATGCACGGCCTGCTTCTAGCTTCCGCTGGTTGGTATCGGTAACGGGCGCAGGGCTTTTTGCAGGCCAGCCTGTTTCAAAGGTTCTTGTATCAAGAACAGTGTACGGCTTTTTGCCTGAAAGAAGCGGAACAAGGGACAGACCTCCGGTTCTTTCTAGCTTTTGCTGTTGCTGTTGGCATCGATAACAGGCGCAGGGCTTTTTGTCTAAAAGCAGGCACAGCCTGTTTTGGGCTAGAGGTCTGACCCTTCTCAGCTGCCTCTTCCCTGCTGAAGCCATAGTGTGGAGAACCTCCACTCCGACTTAGAGTGAGCATCCACTGCGTAATGTGGTCAGACCTCTAACTCCCCCCCCAAAGAAGGAGATGGTCTTTTTTTCAATGACTAGGCCGCAAAGCCCCCCTGTCTTTATTATTGCATACCCGACATGAATACCGTATACTACGAGGTATGGCAGGGAAGTCAGTTCTAAAAAATTATGGATTATTGATTTTTTGGATCTTTTTTTTAATTGCGG
>JAITAM010000055.1 GCA_031284085.1 Spirochaetaceae bacterium | reverse complement strand
GTCCATATCCTTATTACTCCTGCTCCGGGTGAAAGTCTGTCTCAGATAATGAAATGGATAAAGCAAGTCTTTGCTGTGCGATGGAATAAAGAACATAACACAACAGGACACTTCTGGGGAGACAGATTCTGGAGTAGAGAGATTAAGGATGAGAAGGATTTCTGGACGGTCTTGCGACTTACCCCCAATAGTCTGGCCATCTTCGTAACGGGGTACCGTGCTTGATACTGTCGCATGAACAGGTACGCCGCTACCGGGGATTCCCTACCGTGAAGATGACTATTGCTTTTTTAGGATTTCATTCGTCTCCCTCAGGTCGGCATTTTCTTTCCGCAGCCGAGCCATCTGTTCATCTCGAGCGTTTCCTCCACCGGTGAAAACTTTCATCGGTCCTGTTTCACTCTGCTTCATCTCTCGCTTCCATCATGCCGGCATATTCCGGTTAATGCCAAGGTCTTGGGCAATCTCCGAGTGTTTCCGGTTTGTGTTCTGGGCAAGTTCCACCGCCCGTTCCTTAAACTCTTTAGTAAAAATTCTTCTTTCTCCCATGATACTCCCTCCTTTGATCATAGGCTTAACTTCCTATCCTTTCAATCGGAGGAGGTTCAGATTATGCCTGCGGCTGCTGGCCTGTACCCTTGCATATTTATCTGCTATTTAGTATCTTTTACTACCGGCTTGTGTGTATGCCGTTTTTTATGTGAAAAGGAGTCTGTCTGTATGAAGAGGACATATCAACCAAGTAGAGTGAAACGTAATAGGAGCTTGGGGTTTAGGGCGCGAATGGCTACGCGCGGAGGGCGGCTGATATTAAAGCGGCGGCGGGCTAAAGGACGGATAAAGTTGACGGTATCTGACGAGAAAAAGCCTTACTAATAAAAGGCAATGGCAGGAGATTTTCAGTTTAAGCGGCATGAGCGGCTTAAATCGCAGAGTGAGATACGAAAAGTGTTTAATCGTGGAAAAATGGTACGGTGTTACGGAGCAAAGCTGCTGTTTATAAAAAATACCGTATCTTATAATCGAATTGCATTTACTTTTTCTCGGAAATTTGGGAAGGCGGTGGAACGCAATCGTGCAAGACGCCTTGCTAGAGAAGCGTACCGCCACATTAAACCGTTACTAGCTTGCGGTTATGATATGGTATTGCTTGTCTTTCCGGGAAATGATAGTTTGGCTATACGCAAAGAGCAACTGCAGTCCCTTTGCAGGGAGGCGGGCTTGTGCTGAAGACGTTCGTCCTTTTTTTAATCACCTGCTATCAAAGAGTTATATCACCGCATTTTCCTGCGTGTTGCCGGTATGTTCCTAGTTGCTCTGCATACACCTATGCAGCTATAAGAAAATACGGTGTAATAAAAGGGCTTTTTCTAGGAATAAAGCGTATTTTACGCTGCCATCCTTTTCATCCGGGCGGATACGATCCGGTACCCTAAAATTTAGGAAGTTTAATGGAAAAACGAACAATACTGGCTGTAGTACTTTCAGTCATAGTTATGTCGGGATTTTTTATCATTCAGTCTGTATTCTTCACGCCTCCTGCGGTTATACCACAGACAGTGGAACAGCCTGCACCGGTAACGGCGGCGCCGATATCACCCGCATCAGAGCCTTTGTCGGCATCAGATGGGGAAGCAGTAACCGGCAGCGTGGTGGACGAGGCGGCGGCAGACGCTCCTGTTGCTGAACAGTTGACGACGGTGGATACCGGTCTGGTTGTGGTAACCTTAACTAATTCAGGCGGTGATATTGTTTCTTATAAGCTTTCGGAACACTTTGACAAAGGTGAGCCTGTGGAAATGATATTTGCCGGCAACGCTGAGGCGCACGCTTTTTCCGTTGCTTTCGGCGGTATCAACGCTGTACCGACAACTTCGTTTTTTTATACGCAAAAACTCTCCGAGTACTCAGTTGAATTCTACCGCGACTTTATCGTAAACGACAAAACGATCCGTTTGACCAAACGCTATGATTTTAGACCCAATGAGTATTTGTTTGAGCTGGCTATTAACTTGACTGGAGACAACAGCGTTACCGGTATAGATTTTTCAGGAGCGGCTTACACGCTCTCTTTTGGTCCGCAGATTGGCCCGCAGTTTGACAAATTAGACCAGCGTTCTGAATACCGGAACTATTTTACCTATACCAACGGCAAACGGAGGCAGGAAAAAGTAGCCGACAGCGGTCCGACCGTAATAACAAACCGCCCGTCGTGGGCGGCTATAGCCGGAAAGTACTTTACTTTGATTGCCGTTCCCTATCCCACTCAATACGACATAGCTTTTTCCACCGCGCCGGAAGCGGGGTTATCGGGAGCTTCAAGGCTTTACATAACACGGCCTGCCATAGCCAGCTCTCGTACCGAGGATATTTACCGGTTTTATCTAGGTCCAAAAAACCAAGAAACACTTACCGTTTACAATAACGGCGACAACAGTTTTGGTCTACGCGACATGGAACTGATAAAAGTGGCTAACACATCCGGTATTTTAGCGCCGCTTGAAACCGGCTTAAAATGGTTCTTGATGCTCTTTTATAAGATTATTCCTAATTACGGTGTGGCAATCATCCTGATAACTTTACTGGTGAAAGCGCTGTTTTTCCCCTTGACGAAAAAAGGTTCTGAAGCAACGCTGCGTATGCAGGCTATGTCGCCTAAAATAAAAGAGATTCAGGAAAAATACAAAGGCAACTCGCAAAAGATGAATCTTGAAATGGCGGAGTTGTATAAAAAAGAGGGGTACAATCCTCTGTCCGGCTGTCTTCCTATGTTATTGCAGATTCCTATTTTTATTGCTATGTATAATTTGTTTAATAACCATTTTGATCTGCGGGGAGCGATGTTTATTCCCGGCTGGATACCAGACCTTTCCTTGCCTGAGTCGGTGTGGAATTTTGCACCGCTACAGATCCCCCTCCTTGGCTGGAGCGACATTAGGGCATTACCCTTTATTTATGTAGCATCGCAGCTTTTGTATGGTAAGATTACGCAAACACCGGATCAGCAGGGCAATGCACAGACCAAAATGATGTTATTTATCATGCCTATTGTTTTCTTCTTTATTTTATACGACGTACCTTCCGGTTTGTTACTATACTGGATTATGTCAAATGCATTGAGTTTAGTACAACAGATAATTATCAATAAATATCTGGCGCAGAAAAAGGCGGCAATGCCGGTTACATTTACCAAGCCGGTTATTGCACCGCCCAAAAAGAAAAGAAAATAATAACTACCCTCAAGGTTTTTAGCTTTGAGTTTTTTAATTTACTGACAAAACCTGTTGTAGTCTATAACCGGCTTGCACCTCCTACTACAAAGGTTCTGTCTTTGCAGAAACTTTAGTCCGGTGCAGCTTTAAGAAGAACAGGAGTACTGTAAGTCTTATTGCAGATAGAGAGCGTTGCTCTTTATTAAGAGCCTTGTATAGAGGCTTTACGCCGACCTCTTTTAACACCTAAAAATTGAACAGTATCCAGTTTTAAGTGTTAGAGCATCCCAATAATGTGAGGAGCATAAACAATATGACGTATGAATTTGAAGGCCGTACTGAAAAAGAGGCAATAAACCTTGCGGCCACGGAACTTGGACTCGGTAAATCTGATTTTGATATCGAGATATTGGAATTTCAACGAGCTGGTCTTTTTAAGAAAGGACATGTTAGAATTAGAGTACATATCAATCAAGCTCTTGAATCAAGGATAGACCAACAATCCTTACAAATAGCTACAAGCACACCGGAACCTGCTAAAGCGCCGGTTGCTATTCCGGTAATTTCCACTGAATTTGAGCAAGATATAATACATTTTCTAGAAACAGTTATGGAAAAAATGGGTTATCCTGGAACAGTGGAAACTATAATGCAAGAAGAAAACAAAATTAGTTTTCAATTAAACTCAGAGTATTCTTCGATTTTAATCGGGAAAAAAGGGAAAAATCTCGACGCTTTACAGCTCTTAGTAAATGTATATGCCGGAAAACAGACTAAAGAAAACATACGAATTATATTAGACAGTGAAAATTATCGGATTCGTCATGAAGAATCGTTGGTACGCCTTGCTTATACCACCGCAGACAAGGTTCGTGAAAACCGCATATCCGTTCTCCTTGAGCCGATGAATCCTTTTGATCGCCGGCTTATTCACACAACTATAAACACTATTGCTGACATTGATACCAAAAGCGAAGGCGACGGACTTTACAAGCGGGTGCGTGTTTTCTATAAGTATAGTACAGAAAGTATGACACGATCAGGCGGTGGTTCGGCACGGACATCGCTGCCCAGTTCCCGCAAAGCAACCTAGCCATCGAGTGCGTAAAAACTTTACGCACTCGATGGTCTTAGCTAGCTGAACTTCTCAGCGCATGAGCGATCATTTGTAAATCTGCGGCTGACGGATTCTGAAATACTCGTAATCCAAAAATAGGTATAATTGACAAAAGATGATCGAAAATATCAGATTGTATATTTTCGTAGTAAATCCAGCGAATATCGTTGGTGAACAAGTACAACTCAAGCGGTAATCCATTTGCATCCGGCTGTAACTGACGGACTATGTGTATTTTATCTTGATCAATAGTAGAGAGGCTTGCAATATAAGCCTCAGCATAAGCACGGAACGTACCGAGATTGGTAAGATGGCGACCACTAACATAGTCATCGCTGTCTATGTTCAATGCTTTATTTTGTTTTTCTATTTCAGCAGTTTTTTGTTTCATATAATCGGCAATGAGAGGAATCTGCGATAAAATATTGATTTCTTCATATGAAAGAAAATGAACCGATCGCATATCAATATAGATTGAGCGTTTAATCCTGCGCCCGCCGAATTCAGTCATTCCACGCCAATTTCGGAAACTATCGGAAACAAGTGCATAAATAGGAATGGTTGAAATAGTCTTATCCCAGTTTTGCACAACTACCGATTGCAGCGTAACATCAATAACATCACCGTCTGCATTGTACTTAGGCATTTCTATCCAGTCTCCTATACGTACCATATCATTAGCAGAAAGCTGCATACTCGACACGAAGCCTACGATAGAGTCCTTAAATACCAACATAAGCACTGCACTCATAGCGCCAATACCGCTTAAAATACCTACCGGCGAGACGTTCACAATGGTTGTTACTACGAGGATGAGGCCAATAATATACAAAAAGACTTTTACCAGCTGGATGTAGCCTTTAATCGGACGCTTTTTAGCGCTTTCGGCATTGTCTTTTTGATAAAAGAGGTATAGCCCATCAAGAAATGCGGCAGCGGTATAAACAACCATAGCCTGCATGTAGGCAATAACAAAACGCTTGACATATACAGTAATCGCTTGAGTTATAAGTCCTTTATCGTCAGGGAAAAAAAACGGAATTAAGAGATACAGAATAAGAGCCGGCACAAAGCGTGAAAGCCGCAGAAAGAAATGACTTTCAAAAAGCCGGTCATCCCATGTTGTTTTTGTATGCTTAACAATTTTACGAATAACATTTGTTAGTACTATATGCGCAATCTTTGCGGTTGCCAATACAATAATGGTAAGAATTGCTATGGTGATAGCATCGTTAATATATTCCTGCCATACTGTGGATACAAAGCTATGAGCATACAGCGGTGCCATCAGTGAATCGATCATAAAAAATAAGCTGTTAAACCCTAGGCTCAGTGAGATTTACCCAACTGCATAAGCCCTTGAACGAATGAGCCTATGGGTTTTAAGCTATCCTCCTTACTTTATAAAGTAAAAAAGGTTGCCCCTTATTTCAAGAGGCAACCTCATATTCTCCTTATTATTGTTTACTGATTGATCGGAATCGTCCGCTTCTTACCCTCAAGCGCTTTTTTAATGGACAGTTCCAAAACACCGTTCTTGAAACTTGCCTTGATGTTTTCGGTGTCGGCGTTTTCAGGCAGCGCAAAGGAGCGGCTGAAGGAAAGAATACGCCGTTCGTGAAGTAGGTAGGTTTCTTTCTTCGCTTCCTTCTCGCTTTCCTTTTTTGATTCAATGGTAAGAGTTGTACCGTTGAGCTGAATCTCAACGTCCTTCTCATCGAATCCTGGAAGATCCGCCTCTAAAACATAACCCTCGCTATTTTCCCTAAAGTCAACCGCAGGGCCGTAGTTAAATGCGCGGTCAGACGGGCTAAAGGGAAACCCGTTAAAAAACGTCTCAAAATGCCGGTCGACATCTTGCAATGCACGCTCAAAATTAACCGGACGATACAATGTAACTGCTTTCATATCATATCTCCTCAAAAAAATAGTATTCGTGATACCTAAAACAGCGCCCCGAATTCGGCGACCCTATTTCGCATCAACACTAATATATTAGCAATAAGCGTGCCAAAACTCGGCACGGGCGCTGTTACCATAAAACAGGCAAAATCCACCTCTCCTTCAGAGGAAATTGTGCGCTCTAAGAGCGTACTGTAGCATATTTCTACAGCAGCCTCCATGCCTGCCGCCTCATGCCCAATAGCAACTGTGTTATTTTGATACGGTAAGATTATGAGGCGGTTTTATAGTGTCATTTTGACGCAAAACTTCGTAAAGAAGCACGCCGGCTGCGACAGATACGTTCAGGGAGTCTATTTTCCCTTTTGAAGGAATAGCAATGAGCGTGTCGCATTGTTCCAGAAGCAGACGGGAGATGCCAGCGCCTTCACTGCCGAGAATGAGAGCAACTCGCCCGCTCAGATCGCTTTGATAGACCGGTGAGCCGGACATATCGGCGCCGTGAATCCAAAAACCGGCGTCTTTAAGCTCTTGCAAAGCGCGGGAGAGGTTTGGAACTTCGGCAACCGGCATCCATGCCGATACTCCTGATGAGGTAGCCGTTACTATATCGGTGTTTCTAGCGCTGCGGCGAGTTCGGGTTACCACCAAGTCAACGCCGAATTGATCACAGGAGCGTAGTATGGCGCCGTAGTTATGCGGATCGGTAATCTCATCGAGAATAACGACCAAAGCGGTACGCCGATTGCCGAGAGAGTCCAAAAAGCTTGCCAAATCCGCGGTATCAAGTAAAGATTCGCCTTCAACTTGCAAAGCTATACCCTTGTGTCCCGGTGCAAGCCGGTCAAGAGAGGCGGTGCCGGTTCTCTCTATCTTGATCTTCATAACTAGCGCACGGGAGATGATTTCTTGCGCTCGAGGTCCGGCTTTTGCCACAAGCAGTACGTATGAGCTTTTGCCTGATTTGATATATTCTTCTATTGCATGAAAATTAGTTAAGTACGTCATAACTGATTATAGAAAAGTGGCGGGGTCAGGGCTAGAGCTTAAACTTGACTCACAATCTTCTCTCATTCATGCTATATTTCTCTGAAAAGCCAAAACTCTTATAGTAACAGGAAAAAACTTTCAACATGGAAGAAAAATTTGTGAGGAATAGATTTTTATTCAATCTGACTTGAAAAATGCTTCATCAAGATTATGGAATCTCTCCAAAATGATGGGCAGTAGGTTAAGCAACGTTACAATTTGTTAATGTTATCGGCATAGTATAAGTATAGTCGAGCACCGTATCTCTACGACGCTTATTAGAATATATTTCTATATACTCAAATACCTCAACATCACTTCCTCATTATCCACTTTCGCTTTTAACGTCTTGAAAAACTCTCTGCACAAGCGTTGTCCCAGCAATTCCCTTCCCGGCTCATAGTCTGCCTAACCTGCAGACATCGTACCGATAGCGCCTCTCGAAATTCTTTACTGTAATACTGCACTCCTCGATCTGAATGAAAGAGCAGAGTTCTCCTCGACTGCCGGTTTGTGCAGGCCACCGTAAACACATCACCTACAGGGAAATGTCAAAATAGACAACCTTACCTTGCTTAACGCTCTCATCTACCGGTGTGATAATGCTTGTAAATGACGAAATCTACCTAAGCCTTTGAGTAACCGTCATGCGATTTATTTCCGGCTGAACCGCTGGAATCAAAAAAGTGTGCTGCAGCGGTGTTTTAAGGCTTTGCTAGAGGAAAAATTACTTTTATCCACCCAGGTGTCTTTCACCTATCCAGCTGATAAGCCTCAAGAGTTCCTGCTCTGTCTGCTCGTGTCTGCCGGGTTTCCTTATAAGCCACGCATAGTATGCGTTCCAGCTTATCCCGATTGTCTAGCCATCTTCGTAACCAGCTACTATCCTTGATACTGCCGTATGAACCGGTACGCCACTACCGGGGATTTCGTACCGTGGAGATGGCTATTGCTTTTTTAGGATTTCGAGTGAAAGGGAGCTTCATACAGTCTCCCGTAGGTCGGTAATTTCCCTCCGTAGTCGAGCCATCTCTTTATCTCTAGCATTTCCTCTGTCGCCGAAGGCTTTCATCGATCCGGTTTCGTTCTGTTTCATCTCTTGCCTCCACTGCATAAGCATATTCTGGTTAATGCCAAGCTCTGAGCAATCTTCGACTGCTTCCGGTTTGTTTTCAGGGCGAATTCCACCATCCGTTCCTTTTACTTTCCGGTAAAAACTCTTCTTTCTCTCATGACACATTCTTCTTTGATTATAGACTTAACATTCTGTCCATTCAATCAGGGGAGGTGCAGACAGGCTGAAATCATAGGATCGAATAGCCGAAATCATAGGATAAAGGAGGCTGAATAGGCACAGCCTGTGGCTGTGTTCTCTGTCCTGCTTCTATCAGGCAAAAAGCCGTACCTCCACTCCCGATAGAACAACCTTAGAAACAGGCCATGCCTGTCAGACCAAGAGTCGTACTCCATTCCCGATACAGCAACCTTTGAAACCCACTGGTGGGCAAAAAGCCGTACCTCCACTATTCCTGATACAAAAACCTTTGAAACCCACTGGTGGGCAAAAGCCGTACCTCCATTCCTGATAGAGCAACCTTTGAAACCCACTGGTGGGCAAAAAGCCGTACTCCATTCCCGATACAGCAACCTTTGAAACAGGCCATGCCTGTCAGACCAAGAGTCGTACTCCATTCCTGATACAGCAACCTTTGGAACCCACTGGTGGGCAAAAAGCCGTACCTCCACTCCCGATAGAACAACCTTTGGAACCCACTGGTGGGCAAAAAGCCGTGCGCCCGTTCCTGATACAATGCCAAAACGTTGGAGCAGCCTGCGGCTGTTAAAATTTTGACCAAAAGTCTTATGACCGGCCTGTACCTGTAGTATTGACAAGCTCTCTTGTTTTCTTTATTCTTGAAAAAATCTTGAGAGTAACCAGATCACCTATTGAACCTTCCGTAGCAAAGTCGAAGTCGAAATTATGAGGCTGCAAACAAGCTTGGTCGGTAAAAC
>JAITAM010000229.1 GCA_031284085.1 Spirochaetaceae bacterium | reverse complement strand
GTATCTGATCCTGATCCTGCAGGGGCTAATGCTATAAAAGCACTTTACACCCTGACGCTCAATGCTGAGCTTACTGAAGGTGAAACGCTTACCATTGAGAATGTGGCCGGTGCTCCTGTTAAATATGTATTTGAGAGCGCCAAAGCCACAGTAGATACTCAGCTAAAAGCCATCGCAGATGCTATCACAAAGGCAAGCGGTTCTTTGTATAAAGCTACGGTTAAGAACAAGGCAATCACTTTGGAGGCAAAGACAGCCGGTGTAATTGCCGCTGCACCGACAGTAGCGATTAGCCGCTAAGGGTGTGTTGATAGGTTATTTCATAAAGTTAAGTAAGTAAGAAATGGGGAGGCCTCGAGTCTCCCCCTGTTTAGAGGGTTGTTAAACTTGCGGGAATGGGTTTGTGGAGTCCTCAAACCAAATAAGAAAACAAACCCGTTGCGACTTTCTCTTTTTCACTTTACAGTGGGCAGGCTGTACTGGAAAGCGCCACTGCCCAAAGGTTTGACAGCCCTCTAAACGGCCACAGGCCGTTTCTAAGCTTCGGCATTGTATCAAGAGCGGCAGGCACGGCCTGCCCTAAACTGCGAACGGGACGCCCCGCCAAGTAAGCGGGAAACAGATTGGCCTGCTTCTGTCAGGCAAAAAGCCGTACACTATTCCCGATACAGCAACCTTTGAAACCAAACTGGCAGGCCTGCTATTTTATATCAAATACACTGCGCACTTTGATACCTGAAGGTATGCCGCTGATTATTTTTACCGTCTTCTCGCCGGCGTTCATATCAAAATAGTTGTCCGACAGAACCATGTCTTGATTTTCATTCTGAATCTCAACACTCTTGGCATACGAATCCGCGCTGATTGTGATGCAGCCGCCCTCTACCCGATAGCGCAAGCGCGGATCAACAAAGTGAAAGTATTTAGGCAGAGAGAAAATCACGGTCCCTTCACTCAAAGGCTCCTCGCCCTCGTAAAGGTGGTAGCTCAGATACTCATCATTGACGGCAAGATCAGGCGCCGCAACCTTATCAAGGCGCACGGAGGAAAGAGCCGCTATCTCGACCGGCACGGTTTGTCCATGAAGCGCCTTTGCCTCTTTATCACGTATTTCCCATCGAACGCTCAGAGTCTTTTTATGCAGAGTCTCGTTTACTACTGAAAGCTGAAAACTCTTTTCAAGGGCGGCTTTGAGAAGCGGCTGCGCATTAGGATTGGGGTTTTGTGTTAAAACCCCTTCTTCATGGCAGGAGATGAGAACCGGCGCAAAGAAGCGCTTGGCAAAGTAGTGCAGCGCCTTCCACCGCCCGTAGTAGTCAATGGAAGCCCACGAAGCAACAGGCCAACAGTCATTGACCTGCCAGTAAAGCGTCCCCATACAGCGCCCGCGGTTGCGCCTGAAATGCTCCACACCGTAGCGGATAGCCTCCGCCTGCAGCAGCTGCGAAGCATAGAGGAGCGTATCGAAGTCGTTGGGGTACAAAAAAGTCTGGTAAAGGTAAGCCATGATCTTGCCGTTTGCCGCATCATTACGCTGGTGCTTTTCCATAATGTACGAAAAAATGTTGCGGTCTTGCGGCTCTGTAAAAGATTCTACCGTTTTAAGCGCCGGAAAAGACTGGAAGCCGAATTCAGATACATACCGGAAGAAGTGGTTGCGATAATCGGAAAAAGCTTTGTTGCCGTGCCATACATCCCAGTAGTGGGCATCGCCGCGGTTTTCATCGTTGGGATTGTCAAAACTACCGCCTGAAGACGGGCTTGAAGGCCAGTAAAATGTAACCGGATCATGCTCCTTGAGAATCTGCGGGATAATGTACTCGAACATTTTGGTATAGTCGGCTTTCTGACGCGGGTGGTGGACCCACAATTCTGCGCCGACAAAACCCTCATTTTCATTGTTGCCGCACCACAACGCAAGAGAGGCATGGTGTCGGATACGCTTGATGACATCAATACATTCCGCCCGAATGTTCTTGTCGAATTCCTCGGTTAAGTCGTAGACCGCGCAGGCAAACATGAAATCCTGCCAAACAAGAAGCCCCAGCTCGTCGCAGGCGTCAAAGAAGAACTCATCGGGATAGTAGCCGCCGCCCCAAACTCGGATCGTATTGTAATTTGCCGCAACGCACTGTTCAAGCAAATGCCTTGTGCGCTCTTTGGTAACCCGGCTTAACAGATTATCCTCCGGAATATAATCCGCACCCATAGCAAAAATCTGTACTCCGTTGATCTCGTGGGCGAAACTTTCGCCCCATTTGTCTTTCTCCTGATGAATACGCAGAGTGCGAAGCCCAATCCGCCTTTCCCAGCGGTCTATCTCTTTTTCACCAGCGTAAAGCGTAACCGCAACTGTGTATAAAGGCTGAGAACCATAGCCGTGCGGCCACCACAGCTGCGGCGCTTTAATCGTAACTTTAGTCGGCGAGCCTTTGTATACAGTTTCCAAACCAGCAGGATCGGTAACGCTCAGCGTATACGAGAAGGTTCTAGTGCCCGAGACCGGCACCTTAAACAAACTTTCGGCAAGCCCTGCATAATACCCTCCGCGTATTTCCTTAGTTATAGAAGCCCATCCGGTTACCTCTATTGCAAGGTCGACGGAGTTTTTTCTATGCTTCTGCTTGATGTAGACCGAGTCTATCCGCGCTTTTTGTATTCCAACAAGCTCTATATCCCGCCATATACCGGCATCGGGAAGCCGTGGACCCCAATCCCACCCGAACATACAGTGGGCTTTGCGGATTTGAGGAAAGCCGTCAAGACAGTGCGAAGAACCTTCGGTCCTTGTCTTCAAAGAGGCCTCATGAACGAAACGTATGGGAGAATGGAATACAATGCTCATGCTGTTTTTGCCCGTAGTCAAAAGATTTTTCACATCAAATTCCCACGTTCTGTGCATATTATCTGCGCTGCCTGCGAGTTTTCCATTGATAGTGATCTGCGCAAGTGTATCAAGCCCATGACATCGAAGCAGAATCCGGTCGCAGTCAAAGAACGCCGGATCCGCTTCAAAATCCGTTCTGTACTCAAAGTCGCTTTCCAGTAACGAAAAAGCCCTATCTTCGTTATCGCGCCAAAAGGGATCTTCCATACGTTTGTTGGCAAGAAGATCCGAATATACGGAACCGGGAACTGTTGCCGGAAGGAACTCTTCTTCGGCACAATTACGCATTTTCCAGTTAGTATGAAGTTTCTGAATAACCATACTTTGTAGTATGAAACAGACAATTACTTTTTGCAACAGGCACGGCCTATTCCTGAGCTTCGGCGTTGCACCATGAGTGGCCGTGCAGCTCTTCAAATTGAGCGGGGAATTATTTGTGGATACCAAAAAACGGGGAAAGGGAAGAAAAGCAAAATGATTTATGGTTTACCCAAAATCATTTGCCCTCTATACAAGCAGACGAGCTTGCAAGAAAATGAACAATCAGACATATTTTATATGCTCATAACATAGCGGGAGACTCTCATAATACGCCTTATGTATTTGTTACAAAGTAAATTATAATAGAGGCTGTATCAAAAAAAGCCGTACTCTAACTCCTGATACAAGAACCTTTGAAACCCACTGGTGGGCTTTGAAACCCGCTGGCGGGTTGCGGCTGTTAGAATGTTTCAGGGAGACTAAAAACACCAATAAAAGTAGGCGCACTGTAAATAGGTGCAAAGTTATTGTCCATGCCGGTAGCAACGATGTACAAAGCAACATAGGTATAGCGCGCACCGCTTATATCGGCGTTTGCAACGTCTGCATTCACAGACGAAGTTGCATTAGCACTCGAGTTAAGATCACTGGTATTGAAAAAATACCGATTTGATGGCTCTGGGAAAAAAATACCATTGCCGTTTGACCTCTGTAGCAGATACTCTTGTCCGCCAATCTGCAAATAGGGAGTAGAACCGGGGTTTTGTGCAAAATCAAAAACAATCGTTGTACGATCAACTGCCAGCACATCCTCAATAGAAGCCCCTTCAAGAGCAATACGCCTGTGCTGCCGGTTAGTGAACAACGTATCGACAGACGTACTGATACTGGTATTGTTAAGATAAGGCGCAAAAGCATTGTAATCACTGGACAAATAAGAGTTGACCGCTGTAAAAAGATCGGTGCTGACCGTGCCTGAGAGCGGCAAACCGCTTATGTAAATACGATAGTAGAGGGCAAAATACTTAAAATATATATTTTCGCTCATTGAAGACAGATTTACAGTCGCATAGGTATTGGATATTACTGCGACATTTCCTGAGCCAACCGGCTCAAGGTAAATGTAGTTATCTATGCCGCACGAAAACAAAAGGATACTAAAAAAAGCTATACTATACTTCAAACTACTCGTCCACCTTAATCATAGCTTCGGCGGCACTCTGCCAATCCGGATACAACCCCAAAGCCGCCGCACACAGCGCCGCATTACCCGCTAGTTCTCCATCGGCTATCCGCGGCACCAGCAAACAACAACCGATCAGTTCTGATTTAAGCTTGTTCCACAGCGCGCTTTTAGCCTGCCCGCCGGATACACGCATCTGGGTAATAGGAAAGCCTCCCCGCGCAAAAATATCAAGCACACGCCGCACCTGAGAAGCAATACGTTCAAGCACCGCCATCCCTTGTACTGCGGCTTGCGTCTTTTTACTAAAAATATCCTCAAGCGTCTGTTCGTATGCACAGTCCGCCTGATCGATTTCTTTGCGGTAGCGTTCAAACAGTTTCCCTGATTCAGGTATTAACCCGCTCAGGTTCCACAAACCGGCCCGAGGGTGCGGTAAAGTGCGAAGCCCTTTAAGGAAAACCGGCTCTTCCGTACAGATGTTGATACCTTCGGATGTTCCGGCTCTATCACAGACCATACCCGGCTTTATAACACCGGTGCCTATGAGCGCCATCACAAAATCAGGGCCGCCTGCAACAATAGGAATGGATGACGCTAATCCGGGCAGCGCTCCGGCTTTGGTTGCGCCGATTACCGTTCCCATAGCAGCAAAGCTGGGGAACTTTTCATGGTCAAGCCCCAAGAGCCGGCACTGCTCCTCGTCCCAATAGTAAGGACGGTAAAAATCCGAAGGAAGGGTTGTTACCGCCCTTGCCCCAAGGCGCCATGCAAGCCATTCTTGAGCGGAGAACAAGAAGCGTGCCGCCGCGTAGTCGTGCGCTTGAGTGCGTGCAAAGACGTCTGCATAGGGCAAAAAGAGCGAGGGGACCGCGGCAGTGCGCGCTCTTTTATCGTACCAGTGTATGGGCGGCAAGGATTCGCCTTCGGCGGTAACCGGCACTAGAGTAGGCCCGTTGCCTGAAATGCACAGGGCAGCAGGGCTTTCTTTCTGCGTGCCAATGATCGATTTCACGGCCTGCTCTAAGGCCCTTTCCCAGTCGCAGGCTAATACCGGCCGCCCGCTAACCAAATAAGGCTCACGAACAAAGGCACATTCAGAGCCGCCTGAATCAATGATAGCGGCTTTTAACGAGGAGGTACCGATGTCAACACATAAAAAATAAGACATAACTATTCTCCAAAATATTGCAAATAAAAGAGAGGCATGTCAAGTTCAGAGTACTCCTTTGCTCTCGACTTTTTACCTTCTCTGATCTACAGTAAATCCTATGACCGAGAATGCATGGGAAGCTTTTGCCGCAGCGCGTGCCGTATGCCGCACTACTATTGAACGTTTACAACAGGAACTGCCCGGCTTGCAGGCTCTACAGCAAGCGCAAGCCTCTTTACATTCAAAACCTTATACCGTTGAGACGCCGATTGTTTATAACGGCGCCCTTGACGCCATCACGCCCTCTTCAACCATACTGTGCATCCTTGTTGCGGATAATCCGGGGCGGCACGAGCAAATGGCGGCCAACCGAGCATATTTGGTTGGGCCTTCGGGAAAGATAGCGGAACGTTTTTTTCGCCATGAATTAGGGATAGATTTTCAAAGAGAGGTGTTGATTTTGAACAAATGCCCTATTCACAGCGCTCGTACCGCAGGATTACGGGAGCTGGCGCGGCGCGGTGGCGCGGCCCTTCAGAAGGCAATAGCCGATTCACAAGCACAGATGGGGCAAATCCTTGTGCGTATGGCACAGGCGCTTGAGCCTGCGCCGGTGTGGATCATTGGATATTCGGAAATGAAGAAGGGTGGGATTTTTGAACCGTTCACCGAAACGCTACGCGGCATCAGCGGCTTTTCAGATCGAGTGCTGCTGTTTCGGCATTTTTCCATGAACCAATTCACCATAGATTTCAGGCGCAAGGCTCTTCCCGAAGAATCAGTAACCCAGACGCTGGAACGTATTGGCAGTACATACCGCAAGCAGATATTAGGCTAAGAGCCGCAGGCTGCTCCAACCCGTGAGCCTGTTTCAAAGCTGCGCTGTTCGCTGTTGGTGCCAAGAACGGATCTACGGCTTTTTGTAGGCCAACCTGTTTCTAAGTTTCAGTATTGGTATCAAGGACGGACGTACAGCTTTTTGCCTGATAGAAGTATGTCCGCACCTAGTGTGAGCCCGCACCTAGATTGGGAAGGAGTTAGACCTCTAAGCCTAACGAAGCTTAAAAACAGGTTGTGCCTGCTGTGAAAATATTTTTCAGAAATTTACAGAATACATTGACGTTTGTAAAACCGGGTACCGTCCCTGCTACTGCCGCATAAACCGGTACGTCGCTCACAGGGGATTTCCTGCCGTGAAGATGGCTATTGCTTTTTTTAAGATTTCATT
>JAITAM010000222.1 GCA_031284085.1 Spirochaetaceae bacterium | reverse complement strand
CTTTGAAACACGCTGGCGTGTTGAAACAGCCTGCGGCTGCTTTGAAACAAAGCTGGCGTGCTATAGGAATTTGAGTAGGTCTTCTATGGCTCCACATAAGGCATCTATATCCTCAGTGGTAGTCGACCAGCCTTGCGATATACGAATGCCTTCAAGCCGCGTATGCTCATCAATATTCATCGCAGATAGCACAGGACATTCCTGTTCACTGACTGAACAAGCCGAACCATCTGTTCATCTTCCAAATTGAACGTTCTTCGTCGGGCATAGCTCTCTGCAAATGCCGTAGCCGGCGCAATTCCCATCTACATTGTAGCTTTTAGCAAAGAAAGACTGTGAGGTCTGACCCCTGTTTCTGCCGGAGGATCCTGATTGTGCTTTGTTATTTGCCGTTTCAACGCTCTTTGCCGGGCATAGTTTCTTGCAAATGCCGTAGCCGGTACAATTCCCATCTACACTGTAGCTTCTAACAAAGTCTGAAAGGTCTTTATAAGGCAGCGGGTGCATACAGGTTTGTTATGTATAGCTGTGCCGTGCAATATTATTTTTTCTTATCTTTTCATGGTAAAAATATGATACACACTTTATTTTATTCTCTATTCCAAATGTTTCTATTTCTTTTTCCAATATCCACCAATATTCATTGTTTTTCCATTTATATATTTCATCATATAACGGCATTAGTTCTTGGTGGTTTTTGCCAATATACTCCAATACTGCAAAACGAAAAGCTCCTCGTAAATTAAGATTCTCAAACCAAAATTCATTCGTATAAGATCTACTTCTGTTTATAATTTCCTTAAAATCGGTTATTCCGGGAAACATCGGCGACAAAAATATATAAGTATAAATTCCCTCAGTGTATAGTGTTTTAATGGCATTTAGTCTTTTTTCTATGCTTGATGCTCTAGGTTCCAATTTTTTCCTTATAGTATCATCCAGCGTGTTTAAGGATATGCCAACGGTAATACCGGGTATCTGTTTGAAAATGTCTATATCCCGAAGTACTAAATCGGACTTGGTTAAAATACTTATTTTAATATTTGTGTTAATAAATTGTTCTAATAGTTTTCTTGTAACCTGATATTTTTGTTCATAGTTATTATAAGCATCGGTAACTGTACTGAAGAGTACTTTCCTGCCGTTCAGCGTATCCAATTTCATTTTTTTATTATATATTTTTACATCCAGAAAATCACCCCATTTCTCCTTATGAGTGGTAAATCTTTTCATAAAATCAGCATAACAGTACATACATTTATGAGGACATCCTATATATGGATTAATAACATAATCACCTGCAGGCACCCCAGTTTTTGTTAATATATTCTTTACTTCAATTTCATTTATTGCAACCATGATTTTTTAGTATTTCATACTACATTTATTATATCAAGTGGGAATGGAGCGTGGCGGAACGGCCTAAGTTGTGTTCACAGCAGGGGAAAGAGATAAATGCAGGCTGGATAGGATAAAAGCCATAAACACACTTAGACTTCTTACAGCGTGTGCATATCCCTCATGCTTCTGTTTTCCGATACTTTCAACAACAACTGCCCCTCTGCCAGATCCGGGACTTTTAGCCGCTTGGACAGCTCGTGAGGTCTGACCTGTCCAGCTAGAAATATAGTGGTGTGAGCCGGCCTGTTTATGGCTGCTGCTTTTGGTAAATACCGCATTTTAGATAGAAAGATTCGTCATAGCCAATTAAAATGGGATGATCGGAGGCCTGAGAGCGGAACTCTATCTGGTGCAAGCGGCAGCCGGCATCCAAAGCCGCGTCGGCTATCATGCGCTTGAACCGAGCCTCACCAAGCGCCTGACTGCACGAACAACTCACAAGCACACCGCCTTTCTCTAAGCACAGCAGAGCTTGAAGGTTAATCTCTTTGTAGCCACGCAGGGCCTGATCGAGTGTGCTATGGCTCTTGGCAAAAGCAGGCGGGTCTAAAATAATAAGGTCGAAACACCGCTCCTGCCGATGTATAGAGCGCAGCGCCGTAAAAACATCGGCTTCCATAGTCGTGATGCAAAGACCGTTAAGCCGCGCATTGTCCTGCGCCAAAGCCAAAGCCTGCTTCGACAGGTCGACACAAAGCACTTCCTTTGCGCCGAATCTACCGGCGTGAATACCGAAAGCACCGGAATAGCAGCACAGATCAAGCACGCTCTTGCCGCGGACAAAAGGCGCTATGGCACGGTGATTCTCCTTCTGGTCAAGGAAAAAGCCGGTCTTTTGCCCTTCATTTAACTGAACGCACAAGGGAAAGCTGTTTTCAAAAATAACAATGCCTTCATTAGGAACGCTGCCCTGAAGCAGCCCTTCGCCTGAAGGCAAGCCTTCATACTCGCGCATTTTCGGCGCGGACTTCTCAATAATGCCCGAAGGCTTACCAAGCCCCTCAGCAAGCACTTCTTCCAACGCTTCAAGGATTTCCTTGCGCCGTGCATCCATGCCGTAGGAGAGGAACTGTAAGGCAAGCCAGCTTTGAGGCAGGCCAAGCGCCGGCACACAGGCTTCAAAGGTGTAAGGAAGCTCTATGCTTGAGGCCTCTAGGGCAGCTCTGGGCCAGCCAACAAAACGGTCGGCGATGAAACCGGGTAAAAAGTCCGCCTCACCGAAGACAAGGCGCGCGGACTCGCAGGACAGGTTATACAAAGAGCGTCGAGCAATGCTCTGGCGTATTCGGCGTTTGAAAAACCCCTTATCGAGTCCTTCTTTTGAGCGGCTGTATATACGAGCAAGAATCTTTGAGTGCGGATTAACAATAGCCCGCCCGAGGTAGTTTCTATCTGCGCTTTCCACATCGGCAAGCTCTCCTGCCTGAAGCAAAGCCGTGCGGCGATGGTCTAAAACGGCATCAACTTCATTATCGTAAACCCACGGGTGTCCGGCGCAGATACGCTGCTGTTCGCCCGGCTTGAGAACAATATGTTTCATACTAGTAGTCTGCCTTTAATGCAGACCAATGCCTAGAGCAGGCACAGCCTGTTTCACGCCAGCTTTGTTTCAAAGGTTCTTGTATCGGGAGTAGCGTACGGCTATTTTGCCTAATAGAAGCGGGGAAGACGCAGGCTGTGAGATTGTCTCTCACGCATAGATGAGATCAGGGAGGCCGAAGTCCGAAACCGTAGGATCTGACAGACCGAAACCGTAGGATCTGACAGTCCGAAACCGTAGGATCTGACAGTCCGAAGCCGTAGGATCTGACAGTCCGAAGCCATAGGATCTGACAGTCTAGCCTGTTTTTACATTTCGGCGTTGTATCAAAGGCGGAGGTACGAAAAAACGGTTTTTGAGCGTTTATGACGAATATCACGATACCATAAATGAAGCCAAGTTCAACTCTTATAAAGATAGAAACTGCTAATAGGAAGTCGAAAATAGGACGCCACCGCTTTCACCCCTACTACCCCAAAAGTAGTTGTATTTGTCTTTGCTTTTATCTTCACTCATAACAACGCCGCCAAAATGATAACGATAATCACGATAGGAATGGCCACAACGAAAAAGTCCTTAAGGCAGCCGCCTACGATAAAGGTAATAATACCGGCAGGCGCACCCGCTGTTATTCCTACGATAATCGAAACAGCCAATAACAAGCCATAGTACCAGTCTCCACCGCCTCTATGCCCCCCGTTCCCATGATAATAATGATAATGCTCATGCCTGTGGTAACTCATAATCTTAGTGTATCATAATGTCGAAAAATGTCAAATTGAGGAGGCATTAACTATAAATTGAAATGGATTAAGATGGTTTTTGCGATGAGTAATAACGGATGAGCAGGATTTCTGGAACGTGTAGCTTGCTGCATCGACCAGAATCCCGTTAAGGCTGGACTTGTAAAAGAGCCGCATGAATGGAAGTACAGCGGAGCATATCACCGGGAACACGGAATTACAAAGATTGTCTCTTTCGTGGACGACACAATTCTACACGATTCTGAAGCCAGAGCTGAAGATACTCCAATGAATCAGGTCAGACCTAAGCCTGCCTCTTGTAGGCAAAAAGCCGTGCGTCCGCCCTTGATATAAAAACCTTTGAAACAAAGCTGGCGGGTAAAAAGCCGTACACCGCTTTGGATACAATAACCTTTGAAACAAAGCTGGCGTGTGAAACAGGCACGGCCTGTCAATAGACAAGAAAACCCGTTTCGTTGTATTCAATTAGTATGAATTTATTCAATGCAAAACACGTATACTGTATTGGTATCAAAGGGACCGGCGTCTGCGCCCTTGCCGAATTATTACAAAGCACGGGA
>JAITAM010000153.1 GCA_031284085.1 Spirochaetaceae bacterium | reverse complement strand
GGTTTTGCTCTTGGTTCTGCCTGAACAGACTGTCCCGCTCTGCCTCCAAGCTGCTTACACGACTGATGAGCGCTGTAATCTCCTGAACCTTCTGTTCGCTTGTCTGATTCTGCTGCAGTAAATCATTGCGCTCCGCCTCAAGCTGTGCGAGTCGAACGGTAAAATCCTGTATGCTCCGGTTTTGCTCTTGAGCCTGCCGCAGTAAACTAGTGCGCTCTGCTTCAAGTTGCGCAAGCTGCGTGTTTGACTGCTGCGCCACCCGTTCCTGTTCTTGCGTCCGCCTCAACAATTCAATACGTTCGGCCTCAAGAGTATCTACACGACTGATGAGCGTTGTGATTTCCTGATCGTTTTGTCCGCCCGCTTGATTCCGCCGCAATAACTCATCACGTTCAAGTTCAAGTCCGGCAAACCGTGCGCTTAATGCGCGCAAAGCACCTTCTTGTTCCTGCGTTTGCCGCAGCAGACTGTCTCGTTCCACTTCAAACTGTGCAAGCAGGGTATTCGATTGCTGCGCCGCCTGCCCTTGCTCTTGCGTCCTGCGCAGTAATTCATCGCGTTCAGCTTCAAGCCGTGCAAGTCGGACGGTAAAATCCTGTATGTTCTGGTTTTGCTGCAATAAACTATCACGTTCAGCCTCAAGGTCGAAAATGCGGTTTGTTAAGGCGGTAATATCACCGCTTTGATCGCGTGCCTCAGCTTGTGCGCGAGCCTGTTCTACATAAGCATCAAATATTCTGGTGATACCGGTAATAGCATCAGGCGCCTGCGCTGCGGTAGGATACGAATAAACCAGCTGAGAATATGTATCAAAAGCGTTGCGCAGTTGCCCTCTTGCAAATTCCTGATTGCCCCGTGCCAAAAGAGAAGCGGCCGCAGCGTTATTCTCTTGGTTGAGCATCTCGGTATTGCGGTTGACGGCGAGCCGATTGAGAGCTTCAATACTGGCAAGCAGCGATGCGGTCGACTCTTCGTTAAAGTTGAGCGAAGATGCGGCCTGCCTATAAGCATCAATGGCGCCGGCATAATTATCCCGCTGCGCCTCTAACCGTGCCTGCTCTATGCTTGAGACTGCACGAGCAAGGTTCTGCGCCGCTTCCATGCGCTGCTTTTCTAGCGTTTCGGTGGCCATAAGGTACTGCGCCTGTGAAGTATTGTTGCGGTCTAACTCCATCCGTGCGATCTGTGCCAACGATGAAGCTAAAAATATATCAAGGCTGCGCCGCTGCCCGGACGTTTCGTCCATGCCGGATACGGTGTTCTCAAAGAACTTGACCAGCTCTTCCGCCTGCCTCTGAGCATCGGTATAGCGGCCTTCCTGCAAGCTTGCCCGAATTGCGGCGTACATACCGGTTATCCGGTCATCTTCCATTTTACTTCGTTCACGCCGTTCATTTAACGCCGCCAACTCACGCTGCGCCTTTTCCAACTCTTCTTGCGCTTGTTCGGATAAGCGCTGAGATGCGGCGTTTTGCTGTTCATTAGCAGCACGAATAGCCTGCTCTTGTTGACGCACCTGCTCTTGTAACGACTCCCTCTCAGTATTAAGGGATGTTAAATTCTGCTGGTACTGATGTTGCAGACGGATAAAATTCTCCTCCGCAGTTTTCTGTTCTTTGTCCGTATATAAACGCAGCTCTTCTAGTTCAAATTGATAGGCAGCAGTACGTTCTTGCTCAAACTGTGTAAGCATACCGGTAATTTCTTCTTCCGGAATACCGTTCATAACAAGCCTATCCCGTTCATTAGAAATATCTTGCGCTACCAATACTCCTATTTCATCCTCACGGCGCTGCAGTTCTTGCTCAAGATCCCGTATGGTATTGTTTTTATCCTGTTCAAGCTTTTGTAAATACTTGTGCGTATCGGCAATTTGCTGATCTTTCGCCGAAAGTTGGGCCTGAGAAACTCTCTGCATCTCCCTAAGGAGCTGCCCCTCTACCGAAGAAAGCCCGCTTGTATAACCTATAACATCTTGTTCCTGTTGGCTGAAGGAGTAAGATATTATAAGAAGCACCAGCACCGATATTCCGATGACCAACAAGTTAATCAAAAGCGGAAAGGCCATTTCTTTCTTTGTTGCTTTGAATTTTTCGGACGGCAGTGAATGTGTGGTATTCTTTTGGGTAAACTCTGCAATTTGCTGTTCTATTTCACGAGCTTCATCAGGATTAACAGCGGTGATATTACTGAGTAATGCCGAAATATTCACTGTTTTTTCTTCCGGCGTGTACTTATCCGGCGCTCCGCCATTTGCTGGAATATTATCTTTATCGGTATGTAGAATAGACATGAAACAAGCCTGCGGGATCAGTCCCGCCCTCCTCTTTATCAATAAGCCTTCATGAGAAATGACTTCTGCCACTTGCCCAAGCGTGTACTACAGATATTTTTACATCAGTAAAATAAATGGTACTCTATCTTTATCTGCCTTGCAAGTGCCAAGAGGCCGACAGTCGGCCCTCTCCCTTCCCCACGGCAAAAGTTGCCGACGTGTCGGCAAATGCTGTCTTTACAATAATATAGAAAGAAGGGGCATAATTCATGCCAGTATGAACCGGCGGCATTTATGCCGTCCGTATTCGACTAAATAGTGTGGGCCAGATGTCTGACCCCTTCGGGAAACGGAGGTCTCAGCCGCAGGCTGTTTCAACACGCCAGCGTGTTTCAAAGGTTGTTGTATCGGGAGAGGCGTACTGCTTTTTGCCCGCCAGCTTTGTTTCAAAGGTTGCTGTATCAAAAGTAGCGTACGGCTTTTTGCCTGCAAGAAGCAGTCTAGGTCTGACCCGTTCGGAAAAGGAAGGTCTGACCCTTTGGGCTTGGAGGTCTGACCCTTCAGGGCTTGGAGGTCTGACCCTTCAGGGCTTGGAGGTCTGACCCTTCAGGAAACGGAGGTCTGACCCTTTGGGAAAGGAGGTCTGACCCCTTTGGGCTTGGAGGTCTGACCCTTTGGGAAAGGAGGTCTGACCCCTTTGGGAACGGAGGTCTGACCCCTTTGGGAACGGAGGTCTGACCCCTTCGGGGAACGGAGGTCTGACCCTTCAGGGCTTGGAGGTCTGACCCCTTCAGGGAAAGGAGGTCTGACCCTTCGGGAAAAGGAGGTCTGACCCCTTCAGGAAAGGAAGGTCTGACCCTTCGGGAAAGGAGGTCTGACCCCTTCGGGAAAGGAAGGTCTGACCCTTCAGGAAAGGAGGTCTGACCCTTCAGGAAACGGAGGTCTGACCCTTCAGGAAACGGAGGTCTGACCCTTCAGGAAAGGAGGTCTGACCCCTCAGGAAAGGAGGTCTGACTCTTTGGGAAAGGAAGGTCTGACCCTTTGGGAAAGGAGGTCTGACCCTTCGGGAAAGGAGGTCTGACCCCTTCGGGCTTGGAAGGTCTCAGCCGCAGACTGTTTCAAAGGTTGTTGTATCGGGAACGGAGGTACGGCTTCTTGCCTGCAAGAAGCCGTTTAGGTCTGACCCCTCAGAGGCTAGGGGGTTTGGGGTCTGGAGACTAGGGTCTTCAGGCTCTGAAGGAGGCAGTGGTAAAGAGGCTTTGAGGCTAGGGTGTTCAGGGTCTGGAGACTTAGTCTCCAGACCCTGGCGAAAGGGACTTCTGGGTCTGGAGGCTAGGGTCTCCAGGCTCAGGAGAAAAGGACTTCTGGGTCTGGAGAAAGGGTCTTCAGGCTCTGGAGACTAGGGTGTTCAGGCGAGACTTGGATACCGGCGCCAAGACGCGTGCTAGCCGTATTCATTCTCAACCGAGAAGGCCGCTAGCACACCGGCGGGGAAAGAAGCTGGCCTACCGTGTTTGTGCTTGATATACATCTTATTTGGAGAGCTTCTACCGCGTAACCTTTGAAACAGACTGGCCTGTTATAAAGCTTCTAAGTGTTTTTCTATCTCGTCAATGAGTTCATTCGGTGTCGACGTTCCGGCACAAATACCGACCCGTGTATAACGGGCTAGAGCGGAAGGTATATCGCCTACACATTCGACAAGCCATGCGGGTTTTCCTGCCTCTTGCGCAAGTGCGGCAAGCCGGCGTGTGTTTGCCGATTCCCGCCCCCCTACAACGACGACCGCTTCCACCTTAGGGCACAATGCACGTAAAGCCTCGTGCCGCCGTTCCGTTACCGAACAGATCGTATCGACCAGCAGTAAATCGGGAAAGTAAGGAATAACCGCGCAGGCTATAGCCCGATATTCCGCAGGAGAAATAGTCGTCTGCCCCAGCAAAGCCACAGCGGCAAACGGTTCCGCTTCATACAGCCTGAGCGCCTCCTCGTCGGCATGGTCTGCATCCGCCACCACAATACAATCGGGCGCATAGCCTTTGATCGCTATGATCTCACCATGCTTTTGCTCACCGGCTAAAAATATTCTGTAGCCTTCCTGCGCCAACTGTTGAGCTTTGTTCTGATTGGCTTGCACGGTGGGACATGTCGCATCGATAATTTCGGCATTACGCACCTGTAACGCCGCCTTTAACTGCGGGCTGATACCGTGCGCACGGACAATCACCACCGCACCGCCAAGATCTTGCGGCAGCGCCGATTCGCAGAGCATCTGCACACCGCTATCGGCCAAGTCGGAAAGCACCTTTGGATTATGAATAAGCGGACCCATGGTATAGACGGTGCCGTTTGGATGCGCGGTAATGTGTGCGCCGACTTTATCCAAAGCCCGCTTTACTCCCATACAGTAGCCGCACAGTGCGGCACGGATAGTATGCATGATAACTCCATCAGTATTATTGCAAAATCTGCGCCCTAAGCCTGAACGCGCCCGCTGCCCCAAGAACGCCCCGTTACGGTAGGCAGCCGCACGACCTATAGTTTGGTAGCCGCATACCCTATTTCTTTTACTCGGCTTTACACAGGCATTGCGCTTGCCTTCTGCACGAGGCTTTGTGAGTGCGCCAATCAGAGGACGACTATTCTTCGGTGAGGGCAAGCTTTATATCGGCAATGCCGGCCCCGTATCTTTGGCAACGATGACAATCTTATTAGGATAAATGATGCGGCGCATGATGCCGCCGTTTGAGTGTTTGACTTGGTTGATCTCCAGTTCATAATTCACAACTGGCAATAGCAGCCCGCTTGATCTCGGTTGAAACACATCCTGCTCAGAGCAACATTCCGGCACATTGTATGTATACTCTAGTGCAGCTTCTCAAGACGCAGAATCTCCCGATTCATCTCAGCCAACAGCGTTCCCGCCAGAGCCTTTGAGCTCAGTATCTCTACCAGCTCATTCTTTTTATTGACAGCCGGATACCTGCCGCAGCGGTATTTGTTCAGATAAAAGATGGCAAATGGTAAGGGCATATCATCTTCAAACACAATGGCCTGCTTTGCCATACGCTTCTCAACAGGCGACTCTGTCCACCCACAATCAAGGGCGCTCACAATGTCTTCCATAAAAACCAGTCCGACAAGGAGCTTATCCTCGACCATAGGGACGCCTGTAATGTAGCTTTCACGCATCAAAGCTTGAATATAACGCATTGAATCGGTTCTTTTGCCGAGAGGTCTGACCCTCTTATATGGAACGTCTCCACACTACACGGCAAGTATAGCCGGAGGTCTGACCCTTCTCAGGCAAAAGTTGAAACAGCCTGCAGCTCTGATGAGTCAGAAGCCATCCCCCGCAAAAACAGGTCAGACCTTATCTTGCTCCTATCAGGCAAAAAGCCGTACACCTCTCTCGTTACAACAACCTTTGAAACCCGCTGGCGGGCAAAAAGCCGTACCTCCGCTCCCGATACAGCAACCTTTGAAACAGGCTGGCCTGAAATAGGTCAGACTTCCCAAGATTCTGGAACGATTTCACCGGTAATAAATGCCTGAACTTTCCCAGAAGCAAGTTCAATAAGCAATTCTCCGCCGGCTCCTATACCGTGTACCTTCCCTTCTACCGAAGTAAATAAATCGGCACCGCCGGCATGAAAACAAACCTTCTCCCCTCTCCGATAAAGACGTTTCTCAACCTGTTTCAGCCACTCGCGGCCGGATGAAAAGACTTCATCGCAAAGCCGGTGCAAGATTTTTTCTAGAAATACAAACCGTGCCTGCGGCGGCAAATCCATACCGCAGGCGCAAGCTATACTTGTCGCCTTTTCTTGTAATGCCGGATCGAATTGCTGTTGGCAGAAATTCACTCCCATTCCAACAAAAACAGTAGAGCCGTTACTCTCAATGAGTATGCCGGCGATCTTTTTCTTGTTAATCAGGCAGTCATTAGGCCATTTGATGGCGACCATGCCTGAAAGACTCGGGATAAAATCTTCTACCGCTCGCGCCAATGCCAAGCCGGTACGCAAGCTCAGCGCTTCCGGCAAGGCTGCAAGCTCTAAAACCACCGTAAACAAAAGGCTCGATGCGGCGGGCGATAACCAGTTACGGCCGGCTATTCTTCCTCTGCCCGCACTTTGTTCGTCTGCTACAATAACGGTACCGTTTGATGGACCGCACCGCACTATCTCTCGTGCTTTGTCCATAGTACTAGAAATCCGGCTGAAGTGAAAAACCGGACCGCCAAAGGGATTATTCAATACAAGTGTTTCCATAAGTTATAAGTTTAACACGCTCACTTTAATCTTGCCTTAACCAAGTCCAAAGAAGCGCAGGGAGAAAGGTACGAATGGTTTTGCAACTTACTGAGGAGCATCGCTCTCCTCTTTTTCCTGAGGTTTCATCTTTTTTTTCTTAAAAAACTTGTATATTATCAGCAATATTTTGTAATACATAAAAGGGAAAACCCTCAAAACGTAGAGAAACTTATACGGTAAGAACCAGAGCCACTCAAGCCCGTGATCAAAAAGGATATAAGGCGGCCGCCGCTTGCGTTTCGCAAAAATATCATACAGATCGCTGCACCAGATGCGTATTCCCGGGCCGACTTTGTCGGTGTTCCGAGCTATCCATCGCTCACCGCCGCGCACACCTTTTCCCACCAGAAGCAGAGTCGGCGAAGCTTTTTTTATCGCTTGTATTATGGTCGGCTCGTCGCGCTTGCGGTAATAACCGGTATAGCGTCCTACAATGTGTAGGTTAAGAAAGGTCTGGCGAATATTTCTTTCTACTTTTTTAAGCACTTTCTTGCTTCCGCCAAGGATATATAGCGATAGTTCTCGTTCATCAATAGCAATAAGCAGCTTTACAAGGAAATCAAAAGGTATGTACTGTGCCGGTTTAATGCCGGTTAAAAACTCTGTGCCTTTTACTAGGCTCGTTGATATGGGCAATACTAATGAGGCGTTAAGCACAAACGCTCGATACTCCTTGTTTCTTCTTGCACGAAGCAAATCCCACACGGAAAGAAGGGTAATATTATGAGCGCCACCGGTATCAATAAGCCGCCGGATAACCGCCGGCATATAATTCGGGTCTACATTGTTAAGCGGTACTTTAAGTACATCAAGTTGTTCTATTTGCTGTTCCGATTTTGTAGTTTCCACGACTTCCCAACCTCATAATTAAAACATTATTTAATAACCATTAGGGTAGTTTCAAAAAGCTGCCGATACGGGAAAAAGGATCGCTTTATTCCATCCCCTTAAGTATTATTCTTGCTTATTTTTTTCTATCTCTAGAAGCACTACCCTGACTGTAGTGATTGCAGCAAGGGCGGCTGTTTCGGTACGTAATACGGTGTTACCCAGCGCCACCGCAGTAAAGCCGGCGCCGGAAAATTGCGCCAGATCGTCGGGAGAAAATCCCCCTTCAGGACCAACGGCTACGGCAAGCAGGTGCGGAACAGGCGTCAAACACCGATAAAAACTGGTAGGCTCAAGCATATCTTGGTGAAACAGGAGTCCGACTTTATGGCTATACCGGTTTGCCAGCTCTTTCCAATACATAAGTGCGGCGGCTAACGAAACAGGTTCCCGCACTTTTGTATCAATATGAGAGCCGCTTTGCTGTCTAGCCTCTGTAATAATACGATTCCAGCGTTCAATTTTATCGGCGCCTCTTTTCGACACCGAATATTCAGAAAAAAAAGGAACAATCTCATTCACACCGGATTCGACAGCTTGTCGGATAATGAGATCAATTTTTGCGCCTTTGGGCATAGCTTGAAATAGCACAAGAGGCGGCAGCGGGTCCTGTGGGCGATGATTCGGCACGCTGCCGCGGCTTTCGCATACAAGGCAATCATCTTCAACACTACAGACCTGTAAGGAAAGCACCGTATCATCCTGAAGCAGCGCGGGGAAAATATCCCCCGCCACCAAACGGCGCACCCGTACGAGGTAATGGCTTCTAATCCGATAAAAGCCTTCAGTGTCCTGTTTTGTGTTTAAGATGAACTGCTTCATAAATTAAATAACCTATGATGCTATAGCAAGCTCTTCTTGTTCGGCTTCTTCTTGTAATTCATGCAATGTCTTGGCTGTTTTCATCAGCGTACTGTATGCACCGCCTTTGAGAATATTAACCGCTTCCTGTAACTGCACATCGTATTCAAGATCATAGACCGGTGCAATAGCAGTCCGATTCTGCTCATTGCGAATGAACCGCAGAAGAAGGGATTGATCGAGCTTGTATTCTGCGCTTAAACGCATGGCTAGTCCATTTATTTCCGCTGCCGTTGCATGAGGATTATCCTCGACAAAGGACGGCACTACGTTTGCTTCAATAAGCTTTAACAGATTCTCTGCATCTGCATCCGTCCATTCCGGAAACAGCACTTCACGATCCGGCGGTATACCGATCTTATCAATATTAACATCGCTTGGGGTGTAATAGCGGGCAACCGTGATCTTGAAGCCGGCTTTATCGAGCGGAAAGACTTGCTGCACAGAGCCTTTGCCGAAGGATTTTTCCCCCACAAGGTAGGCGCGATTCCTATCTTTAAGCGCGCCGGCAACAATTTCCGATGCCGAAGCCGATCCTTGGTTGATCAGGACAATAACCGGCATATCGAGCGGCACTGTCGTAGAGCGCCGAGCGGTAAATGTAGTATTTTCTGAAGGGATACGTGATTTTGTACTAACTACAGTGCCGCCGTCTAAAAAAAGATCGCAGATGCCGATAGCAGAGTTGAGCAGCCCGCCGTAGTTATTGCGCAAATCAAGGATCAGCGCCTTGTAGTTTTTCGACTTAAAGTCAGCCAAAGCTTCTCTTGCACGCTCTACCGTATGCGGCGTGAACGTCAATAGTTTTAAGTAGCCAATGCCGTCTATCATGGCGGCTTTGGTTGTAGGAACTTCTATGACTGCCCGTGCCAAGGTAACTGGGAATTCCAGTTTTGCTCCTCGGCGTATAAGCAGGGTAACCTGTTCGCCAACTCTGCCGCGCAGTATTGCAAGCACTTCATCCATAGTCATGGTATCGGTTGATTGACCGTTTATTTGAATGATCAAATCGCCGGGATTTATCTGCGCCCGCCAGCCGGGCGTATCCTCAATAGGGGATGCGACTTCCACATAGGGCGGCTTGCCGTTGGCGCTTGCCGTTGGTTTTGAAATATACAATCCCACACCACCGAATTCACCTTCAGTTGTATCACTAAGGTCTGCCATATCCTTTTCAGTAAGGTAACTTGAATGAGCATCTCCTAATGCTTCAAACATACCGCTCATTGCACCTTCAAAGAGAGTTTTCGGCTCTACTTCATCAACATAATGGCTCTGTATAAAAGAGAAAATCTCGCCCATAATTTGAGTGTATTGCCCGTTCATCTGAGCGCGGCTTCCTTGTGCTTCAAGTTTGGACACTGAAGTACAGCCCAATAAGACAAAAGCAATAGTTACCGCCGACTGCAACATAATAGATTTACGCATAAAAGTATTGTAGACCTGTTTAGAGCTTGGTGTCAATAAGAGTAGCCTGACACAGGCCAGCCTGCTTCAACGTTACGCTGCTGGTATCGGGAGCGGAGTACGACTCTTCATCTGACAGGCACGGCCACAGGCTATTTCTTGAGGTCTGGCCTAATCTGACCTAAGCTGAGGGACAGACCTTAGGCGTGGTCGAAGATGCAGCGCGAGTCTAGCCTAGCCCTCGACACAACTTAATGTAGGTGTTAGTCTCACACAAGGAGAATCTATGGTAG
>JAITAM010000087.1 GCA_031284085.1 Spirochaetaceae bacterium | reverse complement strand
TTATATGCGGCGCTTCGGTAAACTACCGTCCTGCTTATAGTTTTTATCTCCGGTTCTGTCAAACCTTATCATGTTACCCAGAAGCTTATTAAACAAAGGGCGCTGGAAATGAATGCACGTGCAGGCTTATTGCGGCGCTCAGGAAGAAAGAGCGTGCGACTTGGGCTTGCTATAGACTGGAGTCTCTTCCATAACTTGCGGAGGCATCTCAGATTTGTATAAATGGCAAAGTAGCATCAGAATGGAACCTGTTCTTTTCCTTGCCTCAATGGCTCTCTTGGTTAAGAGCCAATCCCCCGTTCTCCACTGCATTCCCTATCGCCAAGTATTCTATCTTGTATATGCTCTCATCCATCCAAAAGGTCAACCGGGATTTTTTTACTTTTCGTAACCGGTAATTTAACGATTTAGAAAAGACTTCGTTTTGTACACATTCGTCGTATGTATCGCTCGCCGTATCCCAGAAGCGGTGGAGCTGAAAATCTAGATTTGAGACTTCAAAAGGAGAGCAATGCCTGCTGTATACGACTTTTTATCCGATGACAAGCTATCTGATCACGGATGAATCCAGTACTTATTGGACTGATTCTGGAAAATTATCATGCACAAAAAGAATTGTTTCAGTACCAAATGAGCCGATTCCTCAATATCCTTGTATTATTTTCTCAACAAAGGCTTAAAACCTCTTGACAGATTTTTTGTTTCTTGTTATGGTCTATTAGTAGTCGTTTCTGCCGATAGAAACGACCCGCCATTAAGGAGGATTATTATGAAGAGAGTAGTGGTTCTTTGTATGCTTTGTCTTGTTGGTTTTTCGGCGCTTTTTGCTGAGGGGCAGCGTCAGACACAAAAGGCACAACAGATTCGTATTGGTATAGCCAAAATCGTGCAGCACGAGGCTCTCGATGCGTGTGAGCAGGGCATACAGGATGAGCTTAAAAACCGCGGGGTGAACGCCGTTTTTGATTTGCAGAACGCCAACGGCGATGTTAATACCGCAGCCCAAATTGCTAATAAATTTAAAAGCGATCGGGTAACCGTAGCTGTCGGCATTGCCACGCCCATAGCAGTAGCGTTGGCTAATACGATACAGGATATTCCTATTGTATTTTCCACAGTAACCGACCCTGTGGCTGCAGGGCTTGTTACAAGCCTCGAGCGCGGTCAGGGAAACGTTACCGGCCTGTCGGACGCCGTCCCGACAGGCGATCACATCGCCTTGTTTAAGGAAATTGCCGGCATAAAGACCTTAGGCTACATCTATACCAGCTCCGAGGCCAACTCTATTGCCTCGTTACAACTCGTTGAAGAAGCCTGTAAAAGCCAAGGCATTGCCTTGATCACCCAAGCGATAAGCCTTTCATCCGAACTGCGCCAAGCTTGCGAAGCCCTTGTCAACCGAGTTGACGGGGTCTACTTAACCACAGACAACACGGTCTATTCGGCTTTGCCGGCTTTGCTGCAAGTCTTCAACGCGGCTAGAAAACCGGTGTTCTCAAGCGATGTTACCTCCGTGTATTCAGGCGGCGCTTTGATCGCTTCCGGCTTTAACTATTATAAGGCGGGGCTTGCCACAGGCGCTATTATTGCGGATATTTTAGCGGGGAAGAAACCTGCCGAGATTCCGGTAAAATTCTTGACTGATCCTTCCGAGTCCGACTTACTTTTTGACCTTGATGCTGCGGAACGGTGCGGGATCACCATACCGCAGCGCTACCTTGATCAGGCTACTTACCTTTTCAAAGGCGGGCAGCTTATAACCAAATAAGGGAGGAAGGAAGCGGGGAGCTGGGACAAGCCGCGCCTGTCTTTGGCGCGCCGTGCTTTGTGCAGCTCCTCTTTCCTAGACAAGACTGTGCTTGAAGGCATTCTCATAGAAGGATTTATTTATGGTATTATGGTGCTGGGAGTGTTTATTACCTTCCGGGTGCTTAACTTTGCTGATATGACCGTCGATGGTTCGTTCCCTCTGGGCGCTGCGATTATGGCTGCCATGCTGGTAAACGGGGCGCCTTCTCCGGCGGCGCTCTTTACCGCTTTTTTAGGCGGGGCTGCAGCCGGCCTTCTGACCGCGCTTATTCATACTAAACTGAAGATTCCCGATCTGCTTTCCGGTATCCTTACCATGACCATGCTTTATTCTATCAATTTGCGCATCATGGCCGGGCGCGCAAACCTGTCCTTGCTGCGGGTGCAGACTTTATTTACCCGTATTAGCGCATGGGCCGAGCAGTTCATGCCGGTACAGGTAAGTATCGTTATCTACTGCGCTCTTGTTGTTTTAGCCATTAAGATTTTGCTCGATCTTTTTTTCCATACGGATTTCGGCCTTTCTTTGGGCGCTCTGGGCGCAAATCCTCAAATGATTATTTCACAGGGTATGGACCCGGCCATGCTTAAAATCTGCGGTATTTGTTTAGCCAACGGGCTTGTAGCAGCTGCGGGCGCCTTTAGCGCCATGTACCAAGGGTTTGCCGATGTCAATCTTGGACAGGGAATTATCATATCCGGCCTTGCAAGCCTTATGATCGGCGAATTTCTCATACGTTCCAACCGTATAAGCCTTTTAACCTTGCGGGTAATTCTCGGTTCGGTGCTGTACCGCTGCCTTATGTACCTTGCACGGAACTACGGCTATCATATCAACATGACTGCCAATGATCTAAAACTGATTACCGGTATTCTCATTATTATTTGTATTTTTATTTCAAAGTATGGGAACAGTCTAAAGAGGCGCGTGTGAGCTTTAAGCCTAAGGATTAGGCTGAAGAGGTGGCTACGGAACCACTTTTGTCATTACCAGCAAAGCGCAAGGCGCTGCGGTGCGTATAAACGACGTGTATTACGAGCGCAGTCCCTGCCGTGTTTTTGTTCCAAAGAAGGAAGACAAGATCAACACCGTCTCGTCCGGTTTCACCGCCTATCATTCCACGCCCGCTATATTATTTGTATCTTTATTTCAAAATATGAGAAGAGGCGATGCAGACACGGAACAAGTGTTTATTAAAGCTGCGGTCTTGCGGCTGGCCACGCCCGGCAGAGAAGAAAAGGGCGCCTCTTTGCTTTTGTTGACAATAATGGGCTTTAATTCTATAATCCACTTCATGGTAAGAGCAAAGAAAGACCTAGAGGTCGCTGCAAAAACCCTGCCTGAAGATCGTGTGCATTTGCCGTCGCTTTTCGGTATCGCTCCTCGCATATATCTTGCACTGCTTTATTCGTGTGTCCTTCTCGTGATTCTTTTTTTTATCCTGTTTTACCCCGGCATACGCAGCCCCGGAACCGTTTTTGTCATTACCAGCGAACCGCAAGGCGCTGCGGTGCGTATAAACGACGTGTATTACGAGCGCACTCCCTGCCGTGTTTTTGTTCCAAAGGGGGAACACAAGATCAGTGTCGTCTCGCCCGGTTTCACCACATACCATACTGAGGTGCAGGTAAAAGGGCGCTTGTTTGCCTCGCTCCTCTTCCCGCTCACCGTTGCGCTTAATACGCACCTTTCTGCACCTGATCCGGTGGCTATCCTCAAAGACCAAGCTTCAGAGTATGCGGCATGGGCATTTGCCGGGGAGCCGACCGTTACTTACCAAGTGCCGCAGTCGCTTTCTGAGGGTGTTTACCGGATAGGGAGGGCGGATGAGCCGGTTTTTGAGGATATACTCAAAAGCGCCGCACGGTTTGCAACAACTAAAACCGCCGTGCGTGATTTAAGCCGCGCTCAATTCCTGCTCGACAATGCCGGTAATGCACCCTCTCCGGTAACGGCGCTGCACTCTGTGCAGGAGATGCTTTCATGGCTTTCGGAGACGCCCCATGCTGCACAGTGGCTTGCTTCGGTGCTGCCTGCGGATATGGCCGAGACGCTGGCCGCCTCAGAATGGTTCAACAACCAAAATACTGAAGAGGGTGTTTTGACGGCGTCTCTTTCGGGTCGGCAGATGACTGTGGAGGCGCTTGTGTTTCAGGAGGTGCAAGCGAGCGCTGGATCTCCATGGTGGGTAGCAGAAAAGATGGTAACGATCGAAGAGTGGGATGCCTTCCTGAGAGCCAATCCGCAATGGGCGCCTGAAAATACTGAAAACTTATATGCTCAAGGGCTTGTTGATACCGATTACCTTGAGCGTTTCGGCGGAACGGCGGTAGCCGGCACCTCGGCGGTAACCGGCGTCTCATGGTACGCGGCTCAAGCTTACTGTCAATGGCTGACCATGCTCTTGCCGCCGGAACAGGGATTGGTAGTGAGACTCCCGACAGAAGCCGAATGGAAACTCAGCCCTCCTCTTGATGGAGAGGGTGATTTGTGGGAATGGTGTGATGATTTCTTTGCGCCCATAGATTTTTTACCGGCGCCTGTTGTGATCGAATCTCCTGAGAAAGTACTCAGAAGCAGCGGTACAAAATTTTCAAGCACCGAAAACCGTGGATCATTACCGCCTGAGTTTTGTTCTCCATTTGTATCATTCAGGCCGGTTATAGTACAAGAAGGAGTATAGGCTAGGTAATGTTTTTTTCATTATATAGCGGGGTGCGGAAGTATAAAATGATAACAAAAGAGGGAATAGGTGAAACGGGCGTGCCAAATAGGGCTTGATGCAAACACCAGTCCAAAGCCTTTTTTGCAAGATCATGCGGCTGCGCTGCTTTTGCCTATAACTGAGCATCTGCCCGTTGGGATAAACAGTACAGCTTTGCTAATGGAGTTTCAAAGTGGGAACTAGGTAGCGCTTTTGAAGATTTAGGAAAAGCTTTCAAAAGCTTCTACGCAAAACAGGCGGAAGATCCGGATTTTCACAAAAAAGGAATGGAAGAGAGTTTCAAAATAGACGGGTCTGTTATCAAAGTATGAGAAAGGAATAATATATACAGCTTTAGTTTATCTTGCTGCAAAATGAGCGGGAAGTATTAAAGCCGGCAAAGAAAAAACGATCTTTGGGGAAGCAGCGGATAGTCAAAATGGGTTATAAAATTGAGCGGCAGACGTAGCTAGAGAATTTAACAAGCTTGATAATTCGGTTAACATTCCTATTCAGAAATTGTTAGGTGGAATGATGGAACGAGATGAGCTGCGACGATTGAGTGGTGAATTAACTGCTAATCTTTGTTGGTTTATGGAGATATAGGCTTGGAAACTATCGCCTTGCTGCAGAGATCAAAGACGGTAGTTTTAAGATTTTATCGTGATAAGAACGCCGCTATAAATAGAGGACGATCGGCTAGACCGAAACCCGCCGTTGGCGGGAAGACTGTGGATAAAGGCAGCTCCGTCTGCAGGCTATGCCGGCAGCGAAATGAGCGTAGATGAAGCAGGAAATAAACTCCAAACCGAAATAGCTAGGTTTGGGGAAGTTTTATAAGGCAGTGTATCCATGACAGAAGACAGTAAAGTTATTGCCGTAAACCGCAAAGCATGGCATAACTATTCAATAGACGAACGGTACGAATGCGGTGTAGAATTACTGGGAACTGAAGTAAAATCCTTTCGTGAAGGGAGGATTTCTTTCCCCGATGCGTGGGCTGAGATTATGGGCGGTGAAGTATGGCTTCGTTCCTTGACTGTCGCTGAAAATCCTTTCTCTTCCATATTCAATCATGTACCGGATCGTAAAAAGAAACTCCTCTTGCACAAAGCGGAGATAAAACGCATAAGCCGGAAAGTTGAGGAAAAAGGCTATACGCTCATTCCTTTGTCCTTTTATTTCAAAAAAGGCCGCGTTAAAGTAGAGCTTGCTTTAGGTAAGGGGAAAAAATCTTTTGATAAAAGAGCCGATATTCGTGATCGGGATATTAAACGGGATATGGCGCGGGAATCCCGAGAACGGATTGTATAGTATGCTTTGCATAATCGGTTCTTTGAATTCACCTTCTAAAACCGAAGATAGAAATAACAAGATAAAATAAGGTAGGTAACTAAGTATGTCTATTCATATTGCAGCACAGCCTGATGATATCGCCGAAACGGTTTTGTTACCCGGCGATCCATTGCGGGCGCAGTTTATTGCGGAACATTTTTTGGAAAATCCGAAGCAGTACACAGCGGTTAGGAATATGTTCGGTTTCACCGGAACATATCGGGGGAAACGTATATCGGTACAGGGGACCGGTATGGGAATACCTTCCATTTCTATTTATGTCAACGAGCTGTTCCGTAATTACGGGGTCAAACGGGCTATTCGTGTCGGAACGGCAGGTTCTATCCAAGAGCATGTGCAGATACGGGATCTTGTACTGGCGCTTGCCGCATCGACTGATTCCGGTGCAAATAAGATTCGGTTTAAGGGGCGCAACTTTGCGCCTGCGTGTTCTTTTAACTTGTTGCGCTCAGCTTACGATCTTGCTGTCGCAAAAGGTATAGAGCCAAAAGTCGGTACCGTGGTTTCTTCGGATATGTTCTATTCTGAGAATCCGGACGAATGGAAACTATGGGCTGCTTTCGGTTGCCTTGCTGTGGAAATGGAAGGGGCTGAGCTTTACACCCTTGCTGCAAAATACAAAAGGGAAGCTCTCTGCGTGCTGACTATTTCCGATAGCTTCGTTTCCGCTGAAAGCACCACCTCTGATGAAAGGCAGCGTAGCTTTACAACCATGATGGAAATTGCCCTTGAGACGGCGATTACCTAAAGGCCGCTGCAGATTTTCTTAGAAGCAGGCTGACCGTGAGTTTAGGCGCTATGATACGAATTGGTCTTGGGCGGGATTTGCACCGGCTTGTGTGCGGGAGAGCTTTTCTCCTTGGCGGTGTCGTATTACCGGCAGACAAAGGTGAAGACGGACATTCGGATGGCGATGTGCTAATCCATGCAGTCATCGATGCGCTGCTCGGTGCTGCCGGCATAGGCGACATAGGACAGCTATTCCCTCCATCCGATCCGGCGTGGAAAGATGCCTGCTCAAAAGAGCTCTTGCGCCGTTCCTTTGAGCAGGTAAAAAAAGCCGGCTATGCTCTTGTCAATCTCGATTGTGTGGTGAGCTGCGAAGCACCCAAACTCCTTCCCTACCGGCACACAATACGCGCTTCACTAGCATCGTTGTTAGACGTGGATATAGAAATGGTATTTGTTAAAGGAAAGACAAACGAAGGATGCGATTCGGTCGGCGCAGGAGAAGCTGTTGAAGCATTAGCGGTGTGCCTCTTGGAGCGTGTATGATTCTTTGGGATACGATTATGAGCAAACTGGAGCAATGGAAAGCAGAACAAGAGCCGGCGGTTAATACCGTAGCCGCTCAAACAAAGCGCGATCCTTGGGCTGTACTTGTCTCTACTATTATAAGCTTGCGCACTAAAGATGCCGTTACGCTTGCCCGTTCAAAAGTCTTTCTTGAAGCGATCCCTGATCCATCTACTCTGTGTACAATACCTACGGAAAGAGCCGCACAGCTTATATATCCTGCCGGTTTCTACAGAACCAAGGCGACAAACCTCAAAAGAATCGCTGCAATTCTTGTTGAACAATACGATAAACAGGTGCCTGATGATATTGACCGCCTCCTTGCCCTTCCGGGAGTGGGACGCAAAACGGCAAATCTTGTTTTAGTCGAAGCCTTCGATAAAGACGGTATTTGCGTTGATGTTCATGTGCATCGCATTTCAAATCGTACCGGATGGCTTACCACTAAAAACCCGGAGCAGACGGAGGATCTGTTGCGCCGTATACTGCCGCGTATTTACTGGAAGCGTATCAACACAGTTCTTGTACTCTACGGCCAACAGGTTTGCCGACCGATAAGCCCATTTTGTTCCGGCTGCGTCATACGGCCTCACTGTGAACGCCGAGGAGTAGGCAGGTCGCGCTGAAACTCTTTTGAGTATCAGCGGCGGATGCTCTCTTTAGATAGGCTGACAAACCGTGCTTTGTGTATCAAACCAAAACCTCCTAAAGCATAGGACGCCCAAAGGGCATCCTGAACAGCCGGTGCGAATCAGCCGCGCTTGGGAAGCTGTGGAACGGCGTTTGGGTCTGGGCGCTGTAGTCGATATGTACCGGCTGGCAACAAGAGAAGAACTGTACGCGGCACACTCTCCTGAATACATCAACTATTTGTTTTCATTAGGAAGGAATGAAACCTTTCTTGATTATGAAACGTTTTTCTCAAAAAACAGCCTTGAATGTGTTCTGTTAGCCGCTGGTATCTGCCTTGAACTTGTTGAACGCATAGTAGACGGTACTTGGCGCAAATGCTTTGCGTTGGTTAGACCACCCGGACACCACGCCGGCTATAGCCGCGCCATGGGCTACTGTATCGTCAATAACATGGCGGTTGCTGTACAAAAGGCTTTGAGTCTTGGGCTTTGCCGAATCGCCGTCATCGACTGGGATGTACACCACGGCAACGGTACTCAAGAGATATTCTTCAACACCGACTCTGTGTATGGTATCGATCTGCATCAAGACAGCCTTTTTCCCCAAGAAACCGGCAGGTCTCAAGAGATTGGCAGCGGTTCAGGCATCGGCTTCACGCTCAACCTTCCCATTCCGCCTGAAAGTACCGGCGAGTATTACTGCGAACTTATGGAAAGCACTGTGTATCCGGCCTTAAAAAGCTACAAGCCGCAGCTCTTGTGCATCTCATGCGGTTTTGACGCTTTATGCGGCGACTCAGAAAGCACTATGTGCCTTAACCCGCAGGACTACGGTACCTTAAGCGGCATGGTCTGTTCATGGGCCGATCAGTTATGC
>JAITAM010000026.1 GCA_031284085.1 Spirochaetaceae bacterium | reverse complement strand
TGCTTAATAAGAGCCGGGTCTTGCGCCACAACAATTACCGCAGATTGCATATTTGCCCCGCTTGGGGCAAAGGTTCCGGCTTCCAAAATCTGGCCAAGCTCCTCATCAGTGATCTGATTCGGCTTAAACGTCCGGATACTCCGACGTTCCTTCAAATCTTCTAAGGTTGTTTTCACAATCTCCTCCTAACGATGAAGATAACCAAAAAGAGAGGGCTAAGGAAATTCTATAACTCAATAAAGAAAGGCAGCCGCACACATTTCTTAACCATAGATCCATAGGTCTATTCCCATTCCAGCCTAACAGTGAAACTTTCAAGCAGGCTATACGTGCGCCCTCATCGCTGCCGATCGGCTGAGGTAAGCCAGACTTCTGGTCTAGAAGAGGCCATACCTTTGGCTGAAAAGGGACAGACCTCAACCTGCTTCTAGCAGGCAAAAAGCCGTATATCCACCATGGACACAACAGCGAGAACTTTGAAATAGGCTGGCATAGCCGGCTAGACAGTATCTGTTGTAAAGTCCCATGGCTCATAAATCTTCGGCACATCACCAAGAAGGCGCTTGGTATAATCCGATTGGGGGTGAAGAATTGCCTCGTCGGCTGTTCCGCGCTCCACAATGACACCATGTTCCATAATATAAACGGTATCGGAGATGTAGTACGCAAGTCCTATGTCGTGGGTAATAAATACTATAGTCATATCAATTTCTTCTCGTAACTTGAGTAACATATCAAGGATAGTAGCACGCGAACAGGCATCAATCATTGAAGTCGGTTCGTCCGCAATGAGCAATTTTGGATGGAGCATGAAAATCCTGGCAATCATTAGACGCTGCATCTGTCCGCCGGACAATTCAAAAGGGTACTTGTTTGAAAGCTCTTCAAATTTCAAATTGACAAAAGAACAGGATTCTTTCATCTTTTCAAATTTCTCTTCATTACTTAAATGTCCTGCACCTTGCAGTCGGATACAATCAAGTAATACTGAATCAACTTTGTTAAAAATATTGAATGTAGAAAAAGGATCTTGAAAAATCGCCTGAATATTCTGCCAGTACTTCCTGCGTTTAGCCTGTGTTGAAATATCTCGAAGCTTCCCTTCAGACTCAATCTGTCCACGCGTTAACGGCAAAAGACCCAAGATCATCTTAGCTAGGGTTGTTTTACCGCTACCAGATTCACCGACTATGGAAATAATCTCACCTCGCCGGAATTCAAAATCGATGTTATTAACGGCAATAATCTTATTTTTACCATGTCCGAATTCTCGAGTAACACCAGTGCCGCTTAAAAAAACTTCTTTTGTTTTTTTTCTAATCATGGCAGATCTCCTTTACATTTTAAGAGTGTTAATTATTTTTCAGGCTTTCATTTATGCTGCCGGCTGTCTTTTATTCTTCCCCTAAGATATCCGTCAGATCGAGATCAAGATCATCCCAGACTTTGTATACATCGTGATTTTCATAGATTTCGTACAAATTTTTAAGGCTATGGCGACACCGGTAGCTACGACCTGCGCTAGCTTGTTGTTCAGTAATGGTTTCTTTCCGGCATATCTCATCCGCATAGCTACACCGCTCGCCAAACCGACAGCCTACCGGTTTCTTCTTCAAATCAGGCGGTGCTCCGGGAATAGTTTGTAAGACATGCCCTCGAGTTCCATCTTCCGGTACGATAATTGAGTTCATCAAACCTTTGGAATACGGCATTATCGGGTCAAAAATCATTTCCTTTGCACTTCCGTGCTCGACAATTTCACCGGCATACATGACCATAATATCATCGGTAACGTTGTAAAGCAGAGGCAGCTCATGAGTAATAAACAACATTGATCGGACAAAGCCTTTTTCCATAAGCTTATGGAGCAGTCTGATAACAATTTTTTGTGAAGAAACATCAAGTGCAGAAGAAGGCTCATCGGCAATCAGCACTTTAGGATTTAAAATAGTCGATATGGCAATGATGGTACGCTGTTTCATACCGTCTGAAAGCTCGATTGCATATTGGTTTAGCACTTTTTCAGGCAAGTTCAGTACAGTAAAACGTTCCTTTGCAAGCTGGTATATCTCCGATCGCGATAACGTCGACCCATGCGCTTGCATTACATCTTCAATAAATCTAATGATTTTGCGTGTAGGGTTAAGGGCATTCATAGCAGCTTGCGGTATATAGGCAATTTCAGTACCAAGAACAGTTTTGCGTATCAGATCTGGCGCTAAATTGGTTATTTCTTTGCCGTCAATGAATATTTGCCCGCCTTCATAGTAAAGCGGTGGAAAATAGTAACCCATTACACTCATAGCCAGAGTGCTTTTACCACAACCGGACTCCCCTGCTATTCCTAATGACTTTCCCTCTTCCAATACAAAAGATACATTATCCACAGAACAAATTTTCTCATTCATTCGGGTTTTGTAATAGGTGGTTAACCCTTTTACTTCTAGCATCGCCATAGATTAGCTCCTTATTTGAGGATTAAATATCTGATCAAGCCCTGAATTGATGAGATTCAAAGAAAACGTAATCAGGGTAATCATAACTACCATAGGAAAAAATGCCCACCAGTTACCGTTGAGTACCGCATTAAAGGTAGTCGCCCAAAACATCATCAATCCAAGAGTTGCCACATTCCGAGGCCCAAGACCAAGCATAGAAATGGAAGCTTCCGCGAGTATACCGGATGCTACTTGAAGGATAAACGCCATAACCACGTAAGAGGCAATATAGGGAAGGATATCCTTAATAATGATCCGCGGCATACTATGGCCGGAAAGCTTAGAAAGATTGACGTGATCTCGATTACGAAGGCTGGTGGTCTGAGCGCGCACTGACCGAGCCGTCCACGGCCAACTGGTAAAACCTATAACTATTGCCGTTGCCATAAAATTACGAGTGCTGACACTAATCGAAACAAGTACCAGAATAATAAATGAAGGTATAACAATAAAAATATTAGTAAGGCTGCTTAAAATATTATCAAAAACCCCGCCGCTATAGCCTGCGATCAGTCCTACAATAAGACCAATGATTGTAGCAACAAGTCCTGCAAAAAAGCCTATAATGAGTGAAGTCTTTGTACCGGCAACAAGCTCTGCCATCACATCGCGCCCGAAATTATCGGTTCCCAAAATATGATCGGAGCTAGGACTTTCAAACATCATACCACTCATTTGAAGCGGGTCCGTATGATTTACCAGTGGATAAACAATAATAAGAAGCAAAATAGCCGATAACACGACAAAGCCAAAACAGAATTTGCCGGATTTGAATGCAGTTTTGAAAAAATAGCCCATACAAACCTCTCTTTTATAGTTTAGAACTTACTATACTGCCGCCGCTGCTGTACGACTCACAGATACCATTTGCCGCAAAATTACGGAGACAGCTTACGCTTAACTTTCTTCTTGTTGCGTAATCCGTATTCGCGGATCGATAAGTCCGCATATTACATCAACCACAAAATTTGCCGCCAATACGGTAATAGTTACGATCAGTGTGCATCCTGAAAGCAGCGGGTAGTCTTGGTTCCGGATTGCGGTAAACATCGTAGTTCCCAGTCCGGGATAGCTAAAAACAATTTCTGCAATAAGATTGCCGCCTATCATCGTACCTAAAGAAAGAGCAAGACCGGTTATCTGTGGCAGCATGGCATTACGGAATACATAGGTAACAATTTTATTATCTTTTATACCCATAAGCCGGCTGTATTTTACATAGTCGGCATTCAGCTCATAAATCGACATTTCCCGCATACCAAGGGATTGACCGCCTATAGTGATAAGAACCATAGTCAGAAACGGCAGCCGATAATGATTGAGTACCGAAAGCAAGAATACCGGATTTCTCCAGTTGGGGATTACGTCAAAAGCATAACCGAGTCCCAAAGGGAAAAGATGACTGCGGACTGCAAAAAAATACATATTGCTAATGGCAAAGCCGAATGCCGGCATAGCGCTTAACAAAAGAAAGAAAGGAAATAGCACCCTGTCAAAGATGCCTTTTCGGTATGCCGTGAGCGCGCCTAAAAGATTGCCAAGAAACCAACCCACAAAGATAGCCGGTATTTGGAGCATCAGCGTCCAGTGAACAACCGATCCTATTATCTCTGAAACCGGACGTGGGTATTGGCTGAATGACAGCCCTAGGTTGCCTCGGAATAAATTACCTACATAAATAAAGAACTGCTGCCACAGCGGCTTATCAAGCCCGAACATAGCCATATAGTTATCGTAAATCTGTTTAATTGCATTCGCATCGGTTAATGTTCCGGTTGCCTCTGATACCAACACATCGACTGGATTGCCGGGAATAAGCCTTGGCAATAGAAAATTAAGAAAGATCGCAATAAAAAGAGTAAGCAGATACCATACCGTCTTTTTAGCGAAATATTTTAGCAAGCCGTTCAAAAAGAACCTCCGATTGTTGAAATCCGGAGCTTAAAAATCTCCGGCTGAGATTGACAAAAAGAGAAGAGAGAGTCAAGCAACTTGAGTGTCGCTCTGTTCCCTCTTCTTCTTTAATATTGGTTGTTACTTTGCTTTTGCACTGATCTTGTAGAGAGCTGCGATACCGTAGCCATCGATGCAAATAAGCGGTGGAATATTGGAGCCGTCATTCTGCTGGGGGAAGCCTGTCCATACGCCGGTATACACCGTGTGGAACCGTGACGGTCGATACATAAGACCGGCTATAGGCATTTCCTGCAAATACAGAATATTTAGTTCTGTCCACAGGTCTTTTTGCTTAGCCTTATCGGTTTCGGTTATCAAAGCTTTGATGATCTCGTCGGCACGTTTATTCTGCCAGCGTCCCCAGTTATGCACCTTGTTCGGTGTGCCTTTAGGCGAAATGTTTTCACTGCTGATGAAGTAAGCACGACTCCACGGAGAGGCAATATTAAAGCCGCCGGGACTATGCATGATAATATCAAAAGTTGTGTTATCTTTATCGGATTGCCAGATCGGAAGATCAGGGAAGTAAGTAAAAATGTCTATGCTAATAGATTTTGCAGATTGAGAAACGACTTCCAATGAAGCATTCCAATCACTCCAGCCGGCAGGACATTCTGCTTTGAAGCTGAGCTTAACGCCGCCTTTAGCACGAATACCGTCTGCACCTTTTACCCAGCCGGCATCATCAAGAAGCTTGTTTGCAGCCGCCCGAGCAGTGTTCAGATCGCTGCTCCATTGATAGGGTTTGAGTTTGTTGGCATCAATAAGCGCTTGTTCTTGTGGGATTGGAAGCATGAGGGAGGGAACATAAGGCGCTGTATACCCCGACATAGCGTTTTGTCCTATAGCGTTGTAATCCAAAGACATGGCAATTGCCTGCCTGACAACCGCCTCGCTCAGTCCCGGTTTGGTGGTATTAAATACAATGCAAGGTATAACACCGGGTAAATAGTAGGGAGCTTGAGGAATATACGTCTGGACAGGAACTCCGGACTGTGAAATCTTCCAAACTTGAGAGATAAACTGCTGCGACACATCAACTTGACCGGCGCGGAACGCCGCATCGCCTGAGGCATTGTCTTTGTAGATGTTCATCGCAAGGTATTTAGGCGCAGGCAGTTTTCCCCACCGAGAAGGGTGTTGTCCCCAATACTTATCATCCCGCTCTACCACGACTTTGGTCGCATCTTGAATAATCGGTTTATACGGCCCCGTGCCAGGACAGTCCCAGCCAAGAAATTCAAGAAGTGCGGTTGCGCTTTTCTTCAGTTCTCCCGACGCTTTTTTAGCATCCCAATACTTTTTAGAACTAATGTAAAGCTCGCTTAAAGACTGTTCAATGTATTTTGGGTTTATGGTTGTCGGGTTGCCCTCAATCACAACTGTATAATCATCCACAGCCCTGATAGCGTTGATATAGGTCCAGTATCCTGAATAACTGGTGGAATACTCTTTGGCAAGCTGGTAAGAGTTAACCACATCGGCGGCGGTCAGCGGTGTTCCATCGGAGAATTTAACGTTTTTATTCAAAACAATGGTAACATTATTGCCGTTCCATGTGTAAGAGTCGCCAATTTGTGGATAGAGTTTTGTGATATCAAGCGGATTGTATAGGAAGAGAGTCTCAAACACGACTTGTCTGTGCGTTTCAAGGAAGCCGTAGTTGCGGTTAGCATGATAAGGACTTAAAGCAACCGGTGCGCCCCACTGTAGACCATTAAAATACAAAGTTTCGTTACGTGGTAGTTGACTTACGGTAACTGCTGCGTCTCCCGATCCGTTTGCAAACGCTGCTCCGGCTGTAATGATAAAAGCCAGAACAAAAACCATTAGCTTTTTCATAGATCCTCCTCAAACTACAAAATTTTGCGGCATAGTCAGCGGAAATTCTCTCTGCGCTGTGCTATGCCTTGAACTTATTGTCCAA
>JAITAM010000014.1 GCA_031284085.1 Spirochaetaceae bacterium | reverse complement strand
CAAACCGTTATTGATGAGCAAAAGGCAAAGTATCGGTAATTTTAGAGAAAGAGCATGAAAGGGCTGATACGAGCTTAATCAAGCTTGTTGATGCGGGCTTAATCAAGCCTGTTGATACGAGCTTAATCAAGCCTGCTGATACGAACTTAATCAGCCTGTTGATACGAGCTTAATCAAGCCTGTTGATACGAACTTAATCAAGCCTGCTAATGCAGGTTTAATCAGCCTGTTGATACGAGCTTAATCAAGCCTGCTAATGCGGGCTTAATCAGCCTGTTGATACGAGCTTAATCAGCCTGTTGATGCGGGCTTAATCAGGCTGCTTTTGTTATAAAAGCAGCCTTCCCTTCCCTACACTACCATTCGTTAAGCGCCCCGCCCTGATGACTAATTACGCTCAGATACCTAGTCTTTAACCCTCTTGACAGCACCAATTCCCTAGTATAAATTGATTGTAATTATTTACAAGGATTATCTCATGTATGCATTGATAGAATTTAAAGGTAAACAGTACAAAGCTGAGAGCGGTTCTCTTCTTAAAGTTGCGCGTATTGATGCGGAGCCCGGTACAAGTTTTGATATTGATTCGGTGTTATTGCTGGCGGGTGATAGGATTTCGGTAGGCGCCCCTTATGTGCCGGGAGCAAAAGTCTCTGCACATATTGAGGCGCATGGAAAAGACAAGAAAATTATTGTATTTAAGTACAAACCTAAAAAAGATTACCGGCGTAAACAAGGACATAGGCAGCAGTATTCGGTTATTAAAATCGAGTCTATTACTGAGGCATGATAACTATTGAATTGTATTTCGATCATTCAGGGTTGCTTAAACGGTGCCGGGCAGATGGACACGCCGGCGCCGGCTCAAAAGGAAACGATATAGTTTGCGCTGCTGTTTCAATCTTATTGAGAGCAACATACCGCACACTTCTTAAAAAGACTGGTATAAAGCTACGGGAACGCGTCCCGGAACGAGGCGCTTTTTTTTTGGAATTGGAAAATGAAGCAACAGAAGAGGCGAGCGCCTTTCTTTTTGCGGTAGGGTCCTTTCTTAAAGAAGGGTTGCAGTCTGTATCTGAAGAGTATCCACAGTTTTGTACAGTAAAGATATACACGGAGGAATAATAAATGGCAAGAAAACGAGGCGGCAGTGGCGCCAAAAATGGGCGGGATTCTAACCCTCAGTATTTAGGTGTTAAAGCATTCGGCGGGACAAGAGTAAAAGCAGGTACTATTATAGTAAGGCAGCGTGGCACCAAGATTCATCCGGGCGTGAATGTAGGTTGTGGCGGAGACTGGACGCTTTTTGCTTTGGTTGACGGCACCGTATCATTTACAACACGCCGGGGCCGCAAGTTTGCCGGAGTTGTTGCTGCAACAAACTAATGGAAAGATTTGCCGATGAGGCTCTTATTGAGGTATCCTCAGGAGCAGGTGGTAATGGTTGTGTTGCATTCCGGCGTGAAAGATTTGTTCCTCACGGCGGGCCTGCGGGAGGAGATGGCGGACGAGGAGGGGATGTTATTTTCACGGTACGCCGAGATCTGCGTACTTTAGCCCATCTTCGTTACCGCCATTTATTTAAGGCAGAAAGTGGACAAGATGGACAGGGAGCCGGATGCTATGGACGGAACGGTGAACATACCATTATTCCAGTGCCGCCGGGAACGGCGCTTTTTGATGCTGATACCGGTGAGCTTATCCATGACTTTGGCAGCAATGAGGCGGATTTCGTATTTTTGCGCGGCGGAAATGGCGGCTGGGGTAATATTCATTTTAAGTCTTCGGTAAATCAAGCTCCTCAAAAAGCTTTACCGGGACAGCCTGCCGTCCATAAATCCCTACGGGTGGAATTACGACTTATAGCTGATATTGGCTTAGTTGGCTTCCCTAATGCCGGCAAATCGTCGCTCTTAGATCGTTTTACTAATGCCCGTCCAAAAATCGCCCCTTATCCTTTTACCACAAAAATACCTAATCTCGGTGTATTAACCATAGCTGAGCGTGATATTATTCTTGCAGATATTCCCGGTATACTTGAGGGTGCTTCTGAAGGCTTGGGTTTGGGAATACACTTTCTTAAACATATTTCCCGGACAGCCGCGCTTGCATTTATCATTGATGTATCCGATGAACAGTTCATTACTGCATTTGATGTGCTTTGCCATGAATTGACAGCCTTTTCCTCAGCATTATCTAAAAAACGCCGGATAATTGTTGCTTCCAAAACTGATACGGAGTACGCTGCCGAACATCTTGAACAGCTCAGGGAAAAATATCCAAATGAACATATCATAGGAGTTTCGGTTTACTCCGGCCAAGGAATAGAAGAGCTGAGCCGTTGTTTTCTTCAACTGGTTAGCTCAAAGGATACAGAGGTACACGAAGAAATACTTAATAATCCGGTGTAAGGAGACTAATTTTGGAAGAATTGTACCATTCTTTTCACCCTCGTTCTCCTGTAAGAGTAGCTATCCTTGGCGGTAGTTTTGATCCGGTACACAATGGGCATCTGTTCTTAGCCGATGCTGTATGTAAAACCGGTGATTACGACAGAGTTATATTGATACCGACAGCACAATCACCGTTCAAATCAGCAATACAGACCGAAGCAGCTGCCGATCGGTTGGATATGTTGGCAGCATCCATTAGTGGGGATAGTCGGTTGACTGTCGATGACTGTGAAATTAGACGAGGAGGAATCTCGTATACTATTGACACAGTCAATAATATTATTGAACGATATAAGCCCTCAGGGAAAGTAGGCTTGATTATTGGTGATGACGTGCTTGCCGGTTTTTCCCAGTGGAAGCAAGCGGCAGAACTCATTGCTAAAGCCGAATTGATTGTAGCAAACCGGACATCAGAAAAAACCTTAAGCTTCCCTTTTCCATACCGGCAGCTCCATAATAGTATTATGAATATTTCATCAAGTATGGTACGAAACTCTATTCAAACCGGAAAGGCTTGGCATTACTTGGTAGCGCCTGCTGCCCGTGATATTATCTATGCTCGCAGCTTGTATGGTTGTCCTTCACCTCATAGTACATTTCTACCGAGCTTCCTTTCATTCATGGAGCAAGCTGCATACCGAAAACTAAGCTTGCCTCGCTTTTTACATTCTCGTAATGTTGCTCTTTTGTGTGCCGATTTATGCCGGCGTTATGATCTTGATGAAAATGCAGGTTACCTTGCCGGTATTACTCATGATATATGTAGAGAATGTACGGATGATACACTAAAACGCTATGCTCTGAACGATGGACGAGGTCTGTCCCTTTTGGAAGAGAAAAAACCAGCGCTCCTGCACGCACGAGCCGGCGCTGTATTACTGCATGATTGTTTTGGTATTGATGATGCAGCTCTATTAGAGGCGGTACGGGTACATACGGCTGGAGAACCCGGCATGGGACCTCTTGCAAAAATACTGTACCTTGCTGACAAAATAGAAGTATCTCGACAAGAAGTGGATCCGGCTATACGGGTGTATGTACAAAATACCGATCTTGATCAAGCATTTAACGCAGTAGTTGCTAGTTCGGTGTCTTATCTCCGTTCCAAAAAGCAGGATGTTTCTCCAGAAACTCTCTCTTTGCTCTCATGCAAAGTACTATGATACACAGAATCAATTTCGATATCTCTTTTGTTTTTCTCTTTTTAATCATTGCAGTAGTCATTAGCAGTATTGTTTTTGTTGCTACGGTACTGAAACCGGAGTCTGATATTATTCAGAAAGACCGTGTCATTCACTCTCTTTTTGTGATTGAAGAGAATGCAAAACCTTTATCCACTTATATACTCATGTACTATCCGGCAAATAAACGAGCAACTATTTTTGATATTCCAGGCGATTTAGGCTTAATCTTACAAAAGCTCAACATGGTTGATCGTATTGATGCTGTGTACGATACCCGTTCCGTTGAAGATTTTAGAAAAGAAATAGAAAAGCTTCTTGATATTGAGATCAGCTTCTCGTTTACTATCAACTTAGATAACTTAGGAAAAATTATCGATCTTATCGAGGGAGTGGACATACTGATTCCAACACAAGTTGAACAGTACGACATGGAACCGCCGATTCTTTTCCCACCCGGACTGACTCGGCTCGATGGTGATAAAGCTAAAACTTATTTAACCTATGTGCTGCCGGATGATACAAGAGAATCTATCAATTCCCGCCGGCAGCGTCTTTTTCTAGGGCTACTCCGGCGCCTGCGTGAACAAAATGAAATGCTAAAAACGCAGACTATTTCCCAGCTATACCACTCATTACTAAAAACAAATACTAATAAACGCACTTTTACGAAGATTTTTGATGAATATACCGGCATCAATATAGATAGACTCTCTATTCAAACTGTCAGCGGCAGCCTTCGTGATATGTCAGGGCAAATGCTTCTTTTTCCCACATATAACGGCAGCCTTATTAAGGATATTGTGCGTAAAACACTGGGGAGCTTGACTCTCATGGATCAAGGAGAAAGCGAACGTGTTTGGAGCGTGGAAGTACTCAATGGAACAACCGCAAATGGATTAGCAGGGAGAACGGCAGAATTATTGCGTGATTTTGGTTATGATGTTGTTACTGTTGGCAATGCCGATAGTAGCGATTATGAAAAAACTATTATTATTGATCATTCCGGTTCTATACAAATGGTGCAAACATTTGCCGATATTATCCGATGTAAAAATATTACATACGAAGTGCCTGAAGTAAAAAAGCCGGACGATGATGAACTATATAACTTTGAATACCGGTTAGATTTTACCGTTATTATTGGAAGGGATTTTGATGGACGCTATGTTACCGGCGGCTGAAAAACTTGCCGCACTGATTCAAGAACATCGAGGTATAGATGTTGTCGTAATGGACATCCGCAGCACTTGCTCATGGACAGACTTTTTTGTAATAGCTACCGTAACTAGTGCCGCACATTTACACGGTATAGAAAAGCATATTATGGAATTTTGTTCAGAACATGGACTTGAGCCGGTGCGTAGTAAAAAACGCCCTGGCGTTAAAAACTTTAGTCTAAGCGACGAGTGGTTAATTATAGATTTGGGAGCTATAGTTATCCACTTGATGACTGCCCACAGCCGTTCATTTTATGATTTAGAACGGCTATGGGCTTTTAGCGGTGACTCGGATACGATGCCATCGTTTTAAGCATCATCAAAATCGCTGTCTTGCTCTCCTAGGATGTCCTCGTCATCGTCGAAACCATCCTCGTCATCATAAGCATCATCAAAATCGCTATCTTGATCTCCTAAGATGTCCTCGTCATCGTCGAAATCATCATCGAAATCATCATCAAAGTTCTCGGCATCCTCAAGGTCATCTTCGTCTTCGATTTCGTCTTCGTCCTCATCATCGCTAAAAATGACATCTGGAAACGGCATAATATCATCAAACTCGTCTACCCATGTCATTAACGACAACGATACTTCAGCATCAGTACTTTCGCGTAAAATCATAAAAAATACGGCGTGATAATACACCTTTTTCATCTACCAGAAAAAGATGAAACACCGGCGGGATTATTTCCCACCCTCCTTTCAAAAGAAATGCTCGTCTGTCCGAGAAGTCAAGCGTCCGACCGCTTTGTCATTACAAAACAGAGCCGACCCTCTCTAGGTCATCTCCCAACCCTAGCTATTTTTTTTACCATTTTCTAGTAGTTATAGCTTGGAATATAGCGAGATTTATCTAAATGTCAAGTGGTTTTTAGACCAAACGCCGCCAAGTTTTTACCCTTTTATAATTCATAAAATGAAATCATTTCACCAATCCGGAGAAACCGGTAAAGGCAATGGAAAGCAGAGCGGCGGCGACAAACAGAATAGGTGTGCCTTTGAGAAAGAGCGGTATCGGGCTTGTCCGAATCCTCTTTCGGATTCCGGCTAAGAGCAGCAGCGATAATAAAAAGCCCATGGCAACACCAACAGCATACACAATCGATTCAATAAAACTATAGCCCTTGCTAATCACATCAAAGGTTACCGCTAAAATGGCGCAGTTCGTGGTAATAAGCGCAAGGTAAATACCCATAGACGAGTACAAAGCGGGGGCAGCCTTTTTAAGGTAGAATTCTACCAGCTGCACGAGTGAAGCAATGACTAAAATAAAGACCAGTATCTGCAAAAACACTAAACCGAGCGGTTCCAGTATAAATCTGTAGAGTGGCCACGTTACACAAGTCGCAAGTACGGTAACAAATGTAACGGCAAGCCCCATACCGATTGATTTATCCTCATCGCTGCTCATACCAATAAAAGGACAAAGCGCCAAGAACCGCATTAACACCACATTATCAATTAAAAACGCTGTAATAAATACCTTAAACAGATTCATAGTTTCCTCCGCCTCTTTGTTTTTTCAATGCTCATGGCCTTTCAGCCGAGACTTTATCAGTAAATTGAGGCTGATAAACAGGGCGAAGACAAAGAAGCCGCCCGGCGGCAGTATAAAGAACAGTATGGGCTGGTAAGTATCCGGCACCATCTGAAAGCCCAGAACAGTACCGCTTCCTAAGATTTCACGAATGATCGATATGGCGGCAAGAACCCACGTGTAGCCCAGCCCCATACCAAGAGCATCAAAAACACAGGCAAGCGGCGGCTGTTTGGAAGCAAAGCCTTCAACCCGCCCCATAATAATGCAGTTGACCACGATAAGAGGTATGAAGACCCCCATTGCAGCCGAGAGTTCTGCGAACCACGCTTTAAGCAGATAGTCGATAACGGTGGTAAAGGCGGCAATAACGATAATAAAGACCGGAATCCGTATCGAGCTTGGGATAAGCTTGCGGAAAGCGCTGATGACCAGCTCTGACATAAGCAAGACGAAGGTCATAGAAAGCCCCATACCAATACCATTGGCAACTGTGGTAGTAACGGCAAGAGACGAACACAGCCCTATCATCAAGATAAGGAGCGGATTTTCCCGCACCAGTCCATTAGTAAATATCTTAAACAAATCTTGCATTAAATCCTCCCTTTCATCAGGCACGGCCTGCTTCTAAGTTTCGCTGTTGGTATCCACAGCGGAGTACGACTCTTTGCCCTCTCCTCTAAGCGGCTCTCCCTCTCTTAACGAGGAGAAGAGCTCGACACCCCCTACTCCAGCGTCTTTCCACCCCCTAGAGCAAGAGCCTTTCCACCCCCTACTCCAGACCCAAAAGGCTCAGACTCCAGACCCAGAAGTACCAATACTCCAGACCCAGAAGTACTAATACTCCAGACCCAAAACTCCTTTTCTCCAGACCCAAAAGGCTCAGACTCCAGAGCCTTTCCACCCCCTACTCTTTGAGCCTGAACACCCCAGCCTCCGGCCTTGAGGGGTCAGACCTACCCCGCAGAAACAGGCTGGCCTGCTACTGGGCGGCAAAGTATTCAAGCGCTCGGGCAGCACATTCTTTAACAAGGGCGCTAACCGCACGACTGGTAATGGTCGACGCCGTAATCGCTATAATATCGTCCTTTACCGCAAAAGAATCCCCTGCCGACTTTCCGGCAAATTGGCCGGTAAAAGTCGTCTTTGTGCTTCTATCCACAAAATACGATGATGAGGCCGCATTAGCGCCAAGACCGGGCGTGTCGGAGTGCGACAGTATCTTTACCCGCGTGATCTTTTGGTCGATGTCAATACCTACCAATGCGCTGAGCGGACCGCCGTAACTGTTAATCGAGGCTCTTACCGCCATACCAATAACAGCGCCCTCGCGGCTTATAAGATAGTAGCTGTTAAAAATAAGCGCCGGATTAGAGGACGTGCCGCACATGGCAGGCCCCGGTTCAAAAGCGTCCCCTTGGGGAAACAACTCTTTAAGCGACGCCTCAAGGTCGGCCTGCTGCCTAAGCGCAATAATCGTCTCCGTGCCGCTGTATACAAAAGCAAGCCCCACACAAGCTGCTGTCGCATAAAGCGCAAGCACAAAACCTAACTTGAACATACCTGTCCCCTCTGTCCTCATTTCTTAACGCTGCCGTATTTCTGCGGCAAAAGCCGGTTCAGAAACGGCGTCGCCGCATTCATAATCAAAATGCTGTAGGTAACACCCTCAGGAAACGCCCCCCATTTACGGATCAGTACCGTGATAATGCCCGCGCCAAGCCCAAAAAGCAGTTTGCCCTTCGCGGTAATGGGCGCCGATACATAATCGGTTGCCATAAACACCGCGCCGAAAATGAGGCCGCCTGAAAAAATGCCGACAAGCGGGTCCATACCCAAAGCGAGCGACACAAAAAAAGCCGTAGCAATCATAGCGGCCGGCGTGTGCCACGTTATGGTTTTGGTAACAAGCAAGAAAACGGCGCCCGCTATAATAAGCAGAACAGACGTTTCCCCAATGCTTCCGCTCCTTATGCCAAGGAACAAAGAGCGGATAATACCGGCATAATCAGAAGCAGCAATGCCGATGCTCTCGCCCAGTTCCGTCAAAGTACCGCCTTGCCGAATGATGTTAAGCGGGGTCGCCGTTGTCAGCGCATCGGCGAAACCAGCCGGTTTATGCCACGTGGTCAGCGCGGCAGGAAAACTCATAATAAGAAAAGCACGGCCTATGAGCGCAGGATTAAACACATTAGCGCCAAGCCCGCCGAAGAATTCTTTCGCAACAACGATAGCAAAAACAGAGCCTAGCGCGGTCATCCACAAAGGAGTGGAGGGAGGAATAATCAAGGCGAGGAGCAGGCCGGTTACAAAGGCGGAACACTCTTTTAGCCGGCTATCCTGTTTGGTCAGCTTGCGAAAAGCCCATTCCGAGCCAAAAGCCGCCGCAACCGCTACTATGCTGTTGAGCAACGCCGGCAATCCGAACAGAACAACACCGAAGACAGTAACCGGCGCAAGAGCAATAAGCATATTGCGCATAAGATGTCGTGTTGTTACCGGCGAAACAATATGAGGACTTGATGAAAGTAACATATTTCTCCTAAGATCCAGCCTTCAAAAGTTATTCTTATTTTAATGAGGGCCGGCATTTTTTGCTGCATTGCGGATGCGTACTTTTTGTTTGCCAAGACGAAACCTCTGTACTAATTTTATCCGTGCCGGACAGATAAAGGTGCAGGCGCCGCACTCCATACAGTCAAGCAAACCGGCTTTGATAGCGCCGTCAAGATCGCCTGCTTCAAGGTTCTCCTTCATAATCGAAGGGGCAAGATGACAGGCGCAGTTCCGTATACACCGGCCGCAGCGTATACACGGCGTTTCGGCATCGACCGTAGTCTCCAAAGCCGTCATCAGAATAATACCGGAAGTGTTCTTTTGTATGGGAATGGACAGGTGCGCCAGTGCAGTTCCCATCATAGGACCGCCGAATATAACTTTTTTAAGGCTGCCGTAATCAATATCCATAAATTCCGATGGAAGGCCGTCAAGAAGGGTCCCCAAAGGAGCATGGATATTCTTGGGAGTTTTGCAAGCGCCGCCTGAAACGGTCAAAGCACGGTCAATAAGCGGCTTGCCCAAGTCAAAAGCTTCGGCTATTGCGACAAGACTTCCGATATTCTGCACAATGCACCGTGCATCCATAGGCAGGCCGCCTGCAGGCACAACACGACCGGTCAAGGCGGTAATCAGCATCTTTTCGCAGCCTTGAGGGTAGCGGGTTCTACACAAACCGATTTTTATGTCCCCTTTGTAAGCGCCGATACACAGTTCACGTTCAATCAGCGGAACGATAGAAGCTTTGTTGTCTTCGATGCCGATTATAGCGTTTTTGACCCCGGTAATCTGCATAACAATAGCAAGCCCTCTTAGCAAGAGGTGGGGCTTTTCCGATATGACCGCCTCGTCTGTGGTAAGATAGGGTTCGCACTCAGCGCCGTTTGCAATGATGGTATCAATAGCTTTGTTGGGCGGCGGAGACAGCTTAACATGCGAAGGGAAGCCGGCGCCACCCATGCCGACAACGCCGGCTTCACGGATTCGTGCAAGCGCCTCTTCTTTAGTGCAGGCAAAAGGGTCAAGCGGCGGCATAAAATCGGTATCTTGTTCCTTGTCGGCGCTTTTGTCAACGTCGATGAAGACGCAAATCCCTTCGGTGTTGTTTGACTGTGTGTGCGGTTCTATTTTTTTAACCATTCCGCTTAAGGAGGCGTGAACCGGCACGGTAAGCGGCCCGGGCTTGAGCGCATCGGCTATCTTTTGCCCGCGCTTCACGGTATCGCCTACGTTTACCAAGACACGATTAGGAGCGCCGAAATGCTGGTTGATAGGAATAACGACTTGTTTAGGCAAAGGCGTCTGTTCAACAGCCTTGCCCTCCGTAGCATATTTATTGGTTGGAAGCAGTATACCGGACTTAAACGTACTTACTGACATACGATGGAATGCTACTATAGCATACGTGTTACCGTCAAG
>JAITAM010000009.1 GCA_031284085.1 Spirochaetaceae bacterium | reverse complement strand
AGAAATATTCGTAGGCTATTTTTGCTACTTCTTGTTCAGCACTTTTTTTATTTCTACCGGTGGCAGGACCAAAGATTTTTCCATCAATTTCAACTTCTATCCAAAATAGATATTTATGTTCAGGTCCTGATTGGTTTAACAGCCGGTATACCGGATATGTCCGATTATGGTGTTGCGTTAATTCTTGTAATAGAGATTTATAATCTTGATAATGTCGGTTATTTAAGACACGATTTATTTCCGGCATTATAAAGCGACTTACCAGACTATAAGCCGCTTTATAGCCAGAATCAATGTATAAAGCCCCTATAATCGCCTCAAAAGCATCGGCAAGTATAGCTTTTTTGGTGCGCCCCCCGGAAAGTTCTTCGCCATGACCTAAAAGGAGCATAGTATCAATTCGTAGTTCCTGTGCAATGGTGCATAAGGTCTTCTCAGAAACCACTACAGCTTTTATCTTAGCCAGCTCACCTTCTTTCTTTTCACAGAACTGCTTATACAAAAGCGATGAAGTCACTGCACCAAGTATTGCATCACCTAAAAATTCAAGCCGTTCATTATTACCACAGCACGCAGATTCGTTAGAAAGAGATCGGTGCGTTAAAGCAAGATTCAAAAGGTTAATGTTCTTAAACTTTACCATTAACATTCTTTGAAAATGCAGCAACAATCTTTTTCTTTCCGAATCCATAAGACAATCGTTTGTTTTTGTTTAGAGCTTAGACTTGTTTAGACTTAATGAATTCATAGGCATCTCGTACCGTTTCAAATTCATTAGCTTTTTCATCGGGGATTTGAATCCCCATCTCTTCTTCAAGAGCATACACTAACTCATAAGTCTCTAAGCTATCAGCGCCAAGATCTTGCCGAAATGAAGCATCAAGAGTAACCTTGCTTTCATCAATTTCTAGTTTAGATGCTATAAGCTTTTTTACCTTTTCAAATAATTCTTCCATAAAATAATTCTCCTATCCTTTTGTTCCCGGTACAATTACCTGTTTACCTCGGTAAAAACCGCATTTGGGACATACTCTGTGCAACAACACACGATTGCCACAGGTGTTACATTCAACAAGCCGTGGGGCATCAAGCTTCATGTTGATTGATCGCCGTCGGCGTGTCCTTGCCTTCGACGTCTTAAATCTCGGAACAGCCATAAAATTATCCTTTGTTTTTAGAAGTGCTATAAAAATCGAATTCTATCCTCCCCTCTTTTGAGGAGGATATTCCTACTTCTTCCAGTCGAACTCGCCGCAGTACTCACAGGGAAACTCCTACTGTCCACAGGCTTTAGGTTTCGACTATCCTTTGCCGTACCATTTTTTTATACGGGCGGCTCTCATACCCCACTTTTTAAGGTGGGGTTTTTTCCTACATTTATATTGAAAATATAAGTATCTATGAGAACTCTGTCAAGTGCGCTCTTCTTATAAATTCATACAAGCTGATTTACCAAAACCTTCATGTTATTTATAGAGCGGGCTAAGTACGTTTAAGTAACGTATATACTCCCCGTATGCGCTATTGTATGCGGCAACCTGCGCCGGATCAGGGTCTATACCTCCTGCCTTGAGTACAACGTGTTCATCCACAATAGCCTCTATGCTACTGCTAGAGGCGCCGATTGTCCATAAAGCCTGCAACGCACCTCCAAGTGCAGCCGCTTCATCTCCATCCGGAAGCCGTACCGGCACGTTCATTATATTAGCTGCAATTTGCTGCCAAAGCGGGCTTTTTGCACCACCACCAGTAAGCCGTATTTCTTGAGCCTTAAAGCCAAGAGCAGTAAAACTTTCCATGCCGATACGCATACCAAAAATTGCCGCTTCCAATGCCGCACGAGCTATGTTTTCACGGTTGAAATTTGCCGCGGTAATACCGGTAATACTTGCCCTGCCGCCCGGTAGGTTCGGCGTGCGTTCTCCATTAAAGAACGGAAGCACTACAATACCGGCAGCACCTAAAGGTGAACGAGCAGCCTCAGTGTCAAAAGCTTTAACATCCAACCCAAAAAGCCCACGGAATTCTTCACTGGCAACGGTACAATTCATTGTGCATAGTAAAGGCAGCCAGCCGCCGGTTGAAGAACAAAATGCCGCCAGATCGCCGCTCGGATCAACAACCGGCGTATTAGAAAAACCGAATAAGGTACCGGAAGTACCAAGACTCATAGTGAGGAAGCCGTCCTTAACCGCACCGGTACCAATCGCCCCCATCATATTATCCCCGCCGCCGGTTGCTACAAGCGCACCTTCCGGTATGCCGTATAACCTTGCCGCAGATGAACAGACGGTACCGGCAGGCTTACCCGGCTCAACTAATCGTGGAAGGCATTGATACAAGTTCTTGTCGATTAAAGAACAGATTCGTTCCGACCATTTTCGGTTGCGCACATCAAAAAGCGCCGTGCCGGATGCGTCTCCATACTCCGCCGTGTATTCACCTGTGAGCAGAAAATTAATATAATCATGCGGCAGGAGAATATGAGCGAGTTGTGCAAAAGCTTGCGGCTTATGATTTTTAAGCCATTGCACCTTAGGCGCCGTGTAGCCGGGTCTCATAGGTAACCCGGTCTCTGCAATAAGCGCCGCCTCGCCGCCTGCCGCACAGCTTAACTGCACACATTCAGATGCGGTCGAGGTATCACACCATAATTTCACGCGGTATAAAGGATTTCCCGCCTCATCAAGAGGTACTAAGCTGTGCTGATGCCCGGATACTCCCACAGCGGCAATACTCGCCTTTACCGCAGGATCTAGAGCGGCAAAACAAGCCGACAAAGCATCGTTATACCATGCAGCTTCTTGCTCACGAGTCCCATCATTCTCCGTAATCAAATACACCGGTACTTGTGAACGGGCAACGACGTTCTTCTTTTCATAATCGTAGACTATGACCTTACAACTCTGTGTTCCAAGGTCTATTCCGGCTACTGTTTTCATATATCCTCCAAATATAAGATCGTTTATACCAGAATACACCGGCTTTCTCTTTCTGTAAAGAAAAGACAATTCAGTCTTGACTTTTCAAGTATCATTCATTGTACTAAGTTTACACCCCTTTGCAGGAATAGGTTTTACCGGCAGAGGAGGAGAGGAAAAGAACAGTTGTGATACGAAAATGAAAACGATCACAACGTTCCTTTTGTGCCATCCGGTTTTTACCGGATTGAAGCGGTTCATAAACAAGGAGGATGCTATGAGTGATGGTGCATTACATGCGCCTGAGTCTAAGCCGGCGCCAGTGGTAAAGCCGGGGGAATTTGTTTTTGCAGCGGTGGGGCTGTATCACGGACATATCTACGGTATGTGTAACGGGCTTTTAGAGGCGGGAGGTATTCTTAAAAGTTACTACGATCCCGACCCTCGTTACCGTGAACAGTTTGCCAAGCGCTTTGCAGGTGCGCATGAGGCTGCAAGTGAAGAGGAGATTTTAGCCGACCCCGAAATACTATTGGTAGCCGGTGCGACTAAAACCGATGAACGATGTGCATTGGGTCTACGGGTTATGGCGGCGGGCAAGGACTATTTTACCGATAAAGCGCCGCTTACTACCTTAGAGCAGTTGGACTTGGCGCGCGATGCCGTGCAAAAGACCGGCAAGAAGTACGCGGTCTACTACAGCGAACGTATTCATGTTGAGTCTGCGGTCTTTGCAGGACAGCTCATAGAGCAGGGCGCTATCGGGCGTGTTTTGCAGGTAATAGGCTTCGGCCCTCACAGACTGGGCAGCATTGAGAAGCCGGGTAAGCCGGGGCGGCCTGCATGGTTCTTTGTTAAGAAGCATTACGGCGGTATTCTCTGCGACATCGGCAGCCATAACGTGGAGCAAATCCTGTATTACACCGGTGCAAAAAACGGAACTGTGGTGCGAAGCCATATTGCCAACTATAACCACCCTGAGTATCCGGAACTTGACGATTTCGGTGATTGCGAGCTTGTATTAGACAACAAGACGACCGGTTACTTTCGAGTAGATTGGTTCACGCCTGACGGCTTGCAGAATTGGGGCGACGGGCGGCTTTTCATTCTGGGAACCGAAGGTTTTATTGAACAGCGCAAGTACCTGAACCTTGGCGTAAAGGACTCCGGGGGAAGTTACGTTTTCCTTGCCAACAGCAAGGAAGAGCGGGCTTACAATGTAACCGGTAACGTAGGCTATCCTTTTTTTGGACAACTGATCCTTGACTGTCTCAACCGTACCGAGAACGCCATGACTCAAGACCATGCTTTCAAAGCAGCCGAGCTTAGCTTAATTGCCCAGCGGGATGCGGTTATTCTAGCGCCGTAGCTGCTGCCATGTTACATCAAAGCCCTCATTCAAACCCTTGTTCTGAGGGCTTGTTAATCTAAAGTAGGAATACCTAAAATTTCCGCTATTTGACTGTTAGTTGCCCCTTGGTTAAGCTTGTTAAGCTGTCCCTTCATCTTTTCAGAATGGGGAGTGTAAAGAGCATTTTCTGCCAAAAAAGTCCAACAAGTGTGTTCAGCAGAACGGTATTCACGAAAACCCCAATAAATAGTACTGCTGAGATAAACATCAAAAGAAGAGCCGGTATCATGATAGGCATCAATAGCTCGAGTTAATCGAGGGTAAAGCCAGCCCAGATAATCCATACGTTCCTCTTCATTGGAATTGAGATGGAAATAGTGATAATTATTAAAAATAAGCTTAAAGATAATAGTCTCAAAGTTTTTCTTATCAAGAATTCCCTGCATATAACGGTGCATATAATCGTCTAAAGC
>JAITAM010000245.1 GCA_031284085.1 Spirochaetaceae bacterium | reverse complement strand
TTTGGAAGCCCTGCTCGTTGCGTATGGCAATGTTTATGCTGGTGCGTGGGACGGGTGTAAAGGCCGCTGTCAGCTCTTTCTGGAAGGAAAACAGCTCTGCTATAGTCTCACCATCCTCACCCTGTCCGCCTGTGAAGGGTAGGATGGCAAGGGTAGCCTCAGCCCGAGCGATAGCCGCAGCCTCCTCCTCCTCAGGGGTGAGTTGCCGTTGCGCCGGCTCTTCCTGCGTTTGTGTTGGCGCCGTATCTGTAAGGAGGGAGGGGGGTGGCACAACGTAGGATTGTTGGGACGGTGTGCTTTGCGTTTGTGGAGGGCTTTGTGGGGGTGGTGCAGCAGTGCAAGCTGCCAGAGCCAGCATTGCTACAAACACGAGCAGGCGGGCGTATCCGTGCTCTTCAATTTTGGGAAGGGAACCGCATGGTTTTCTTAGTTTTTGCATTATGAACTCCTTGTAAGCATGAAAGTATGTTTCGTTACAGAAACGCCCCAAGCATAACACAATCTCTCAAATATTACAGTGCTCATAAATCAAGCCCATTGCTTGAGCCCATCCGCTTTACTTCAAGGTTTCTCTATTATATATGTAATGGAACACCTCATCTGTATCTTAGAGTTGCTTATGCCAACCTAGCAGCCCTATAGTTTCCGGTAACTTAGCTGTATAGTTTCTACCAACTTAGCTTTTAGTATACCGGAGTAACAGGGTTAAAGTGGCTGCCCGGCCAGCATGGAGAGTCGTACTCCGTCTCCGATGCAATGGCTAAGTTTAGGAAGAGGCCGTGAGATCTGCCCTCTTTACCCGCTCTTGTAGACGAAGAGGCGTACGGCGTTCATGATACAAGGGCGGAATGCTGAAATATGCTGGTGAGAGAAAAGTTGTGCGGCTGCGCTCGATACAATGCCGAAACTTAGAAAGAGCCTGCGGCTGTTGAATATAATTTTCAATATAGAATATACTGGCTACAAGCCGCCGTGGCTGGGTTATCAAAGACGGGCGCAGAACAGCCCGAGCAGTAAGCAAAGTTAGCATAAATAGCAATGGTCTGCCGGCATGACCGGTAAAAGGCAGGTAGGTATGATAGTAGGAATTATCGGAGCAACCGGGTATACCGGTTCTGAGTTAGTACGGCTTTTGCTGGGGCACCCGGCGATTACCGGCTTTTCGCTGGCTTCCGTAAGCCACAAAGGAAGCAGGATAGAGCAAATCTACCCGCACTTTCTAAAGCTTCTCAGCGCACCCTTAAAGGAGGCGGAGGACGTAATAGCGGAATCGGCGCTTGTTTTTGCCGCTTTGCCTACTGGCGTCGGCGAAGAGTACGCCCGCCTTTGTTTTGATAAAGGCGTCCCTTACATTGATTTGTCGGCGGACTTCCGATTCGGCGGCGATGAACAGACCTACGAGGCATGGTATGGCAAGCGCTACCGCTACCCCGACCTGCACGATGTTTCGGTCTACGGCCTGCCTGAATTAAACAGGGAACGGATACGCGGTGCGAGAATAATCGGCAACCCGGGGTGTTATCCCACCGGCTCTGCGCTGGGGGTCCTGCCGGCATTGGCGCACGGTATAGCCAAAGGCGCTCCTCTTATTATTGATGCCGCTTCAGGAATAACCGGAGGCGGGCGGGAGCCGGCTCCCGCTTACCATTATCCGCAGGCTGCCGATTCGCTTACCCCTTACAAAGTTGGTTCTCACCGACACATCCCTGAGATAAGCCGAACCCTTGCTTTGTGTGCGGGCAAGGCGGTGCCGGTTATCTTTACGCCGCACCTTGCGCCCATGAACCGGGGGATACTCAGTACTATTTACGTCCCTTTGTCGGAGGAATGGCAGGTTCAGTCGTCCGATACGGCCTTCCGCTTCCCTCCAAGCCCGCTCATACACGAGAAAGCTGGTGCAATCAGAGGCTGCTACGAAGATTTTTACCGTAACGAGGCGTTTGTACGGATACTGCCTGATGGTCTTAGTGCTGCAACTAATCGAGTCCGTGCTTCAAACTTCTGTGATATTTCTATTCATCTTGATGCTTCAGGCTCTACGCTAATCGTTGTGAGCGCCATAGATAATATGGTGAAAGGCGCGTGCGGTCAGGCTATTCAGAACATGAACATTCTCTTTGGATTTGATGAAAAGGCCGGTTTAAGCGGCGTTCCTTCCAGTTTTTAAGGCGCTGCTCTCGCCAAGAGGCCTCTCTTTGTGCGGACAGAGCGGCGCCGGTTATTTCTGCGATATACCATCTTGTAACAATGGGCTCAACGTGAGTCTTTTGTTTGGGGACACGGCCTCGTGGACTGGTGCGGCAGAGAAAAGGGCAGGAAAAATGAGCGGTAAGACTACGAATAAGTGTTGACAGGAAAAATGGTTTTGTGCTAGCATTGGTTTTGTCAATGAAGGCGGCATAGCTCAGCTGGCAGAGCAAACGGCTCATATCCGTTGTGTCATTGGTTCAATCCCAATTGCCGCTAAAATTGAGAGATTAGCTCATCTGGATAGAGCGTCAGCCTCCGGAGCTGAAGGCGGCAGGTTCGAGTCCTGTATCTCTCACAATCATAATCCTACCGAAACAAGAAATTAACCAACAAAAACCTGAGGACTGCAATGTGTCGGACGCACGAGTAGTGTGAATGGCACATGAGCCTCTTGTATCGGACGCCTAAACCTCCCTCTTTACCTCTCTCCCTCCCTGTGATACACTCCTCCCCAAAGGAGGTTCTTATGAAAAAGAAAATTATACTCGCATATTCAGGCGGTTTGGATACTACGGTGATTATCCCCTGGCTTAAAGAACGCTACGAAAACAAGTACGACATTGTAGCAGTCTGTGTAGATGTAGGGCAGGAAGCCGACTGGGCGGTTATTAAACAAAGGGCGCAAGATACGGGAGCTGTCTCCTGCGCGGTAATTGATGTTCGCAAGGATTATGTTGAGCAGTATATATGGCCGACTCTCAAAGCCGGCTCTGTTTATGAGGACAAGTACCTTCTTGGTACTTCAACCGCACGGCCGCTCATAGCAAAAGTTCTTGTTGACCAAGCGCGCAAAGAGGGCGCCGTTGCAATAGCTCATGGCGCAACCGGAAAAGGTAACGATCAGATACGTTTTGAGCTGGGAATTATGGCTTTTGCACCAGATATTGAGATTATTGCTCCGTGGCGAATATGGGATATTAAAAGCCGGGAGGAAGAAATTGCCTATCTTGAACAGCGCGGAATTAAAATCCCTATGAAAAAAAGCGATTCTTACAGCCGTGATGATAATATTTGGCATATTTCACACGAAGGTCTTGACTTAGAAGACCCTGCGCACGAACCCAATCTTGAGACTATACTTAAAATGACGGTGCCGCCGCAAAAAGCGCCCGACACTCCTGAGTATGTAGATATTGCCTTTGAAGCCGGTATTCCTGTAGCGGTAAACGGAGAAAAACTTGCCGCCGTAGAATTAGTGCAAATCTTAAACAAGATAGGGGGGCGTAATGGGATCGGCATTGTTGACCTTGTGGAAAACCGAGTTGTCGGTATGAAAAGTCGGGGGGTCTATGAAACGCCGGGCGGTTCTCTTCTATACTACGCCCACGGAGAACTTGAACATCTTTGCCTTGACCGGCAAACCTACGAGTTCAAACAACACGTTGCCTGTACTATGGGGCAGCTTATCTATGGAGGGTTGTGGTTTACTCCTCTGCGCGAGGCTCTGAGCGCATTTGTCGATTCAACACAAAAAACGGTAACCGGTAGCGTGCGCCTTAAATTGTATAAAGGCAGTATTAGCGCTGCAGGGTCTTCTTCGCCGTATTCGCTTTACAATCAAGACATTGCCAGCTTCTCCACCGGTGAACTGTACAATCATTCTGATGCTCAAGGTTTTATCCGTCTTTACGGATTGCCGGTTTTGGTGCGTGCCTTAGCTGCCGCTCAAAACACCGAAATTAACAATAAATAAACGAATAAAGGAGAAGGGCTGCTATCGTCCTTCTCCTGCCAAACCTATCTAGCCTAAGAAAAAGCCTTACTTTCAACTCCTGATACAGCGCCGAAAGCTTTGGAACAGCCTGTGGCTGCGCCTGCTACTTGTAGGCAAAAGCCGTCCTCCGTCTGCGATACCAGCACCGGAAGCTTAAAAACACGCTGCGCCCGCTTCCTATAGGCAAAAAGCCGTACGCCGTTTTGGATACAACAATCTTAGAAACAGACTGGCCTGCAAAAAGCCGTACCCCGTTTGCGATACAACACCAAAGCCTTGGAGCAAGCTGGCCTGCAAAAAGCTGCGCTTCCGCCGGTGATACCGGCGTCGGAAGCTTAGAAACACGCTGCACCTGCTCCTTGTAGGCAAAAAGCCGTGCCTCCGGCCTTGATACAATGCCGGAAGCTTAGAAATAGCCTATAGCTGCTTGCCTGTGGGCAAAAAGCTGCGCCTCCGTCTGCGATACCAGCACCGGAAGCTTAAAAACACGCTGCGCCCGCTTCCTATAGGCAAAAAGCCGTACGCCGTTTTGGATACAACAAT
>JAITAM010000234.1 GCA_031284085.1 Spirochaetaceae bacterium | reverse complement strand
CTGTCTTTAACATTCTTAAATACATCGTGCTCTGTCTGATGGCTTTTATCGCGCTGTATCCATTGATCTCCATTGTAATTACGGCGTTTAAGACGCCTGAAGAGTATGCTGCCACAACGGTAATGACCGCACCGAAAAATTGGTCTTATTTTGACAACTTTATTACTGCATGGCAGCGGGCACACATGGGAAGAGCTTTTATCAATTCCACGATAATACTGGTCTGCGTATTGACTGGTTCGATTGTACTCAGTTCAATGCTTGCTTTTGTGCTGAACCGATTTAAGTTTCCGGGTAACAACCTCATACGCAACCTTTTCCTCTTTGCCGCTCTGGTACCCGGTGTCGCTATGCAGGTAACGGTCTATCAAATTATGTATATGCTTGGGTTTATCAACAACCTGTACGGATATATTATTCTAATGCTGGGAACGGATGTCATCTCGATTTATATTTTTCTGCAATTTTTCGAGAACCTTCCGGTATCGCTCGATGAGTCTGCAATTATTGACGGTTGTACGTATTTCGGCGTGTACTTCAAGATACTGTTCCCGCTTTTGCAACCTGCCATCGTTACTTGCATGATACTCAAGGGAGTAGGCACATACAACGAATACTATATGGCTAATCTTTACCTTCAGGACAAAAATAGACTGCAAGTAGTGGCAACTTCTCTGTATACCTTTACCGGTCCGCTTGGGAATTCATACAACTATATTTGTGCAGGCGTGATTATAACGATTATTCCCGCACTGATAATCTTTATACTTTGCCAAAAACAAATATACGCAGGCCTTGCCGAAGGTTCGGTAAAAGGTTAAGCGTATTTGCTGCGGCTTTTACGATCCGTCATTGCCGGCACGAGTATCGGCGCCGGCGGATCGCTTCTAATCCGTTATGTTAATGCTAAATAAAGCCACGGTATAAAAATTGCCGGAATGAGGTTTGCTACTCGTATCTCATGGGCAACTAAAAAGTTGAAACCTATTGCCGCAATGAGCAAACTCCCTACAGCGGACATTTCACGAATAATATCAGGGCTGAGCATGTCTTTAATCATAAAAGAACCGAGGGCTATAGCGCCTTGATAGATCAAAACCGGCGCTGCGGCGCAGGCAACGCCAAGTCCCATAGATGCCGCAAAAACGATTGATAACGCGCCGTCAAGTATTGATTTTGCAAAAAGCGTTTCATGATTGCCGGTTAAGCCGGATTGGAGTGAACCGACAATAGCCATAGAACCGGTGCAAAATAAAATACTTGCCGACACAAACCCTTTCGCAAAAGTACCGCCGCTCATGCCGAGTTTGCGTTCCGCCCATGAGCCGAACCGGTTCATAAGGCGGTCTATGTTGAGCAACTCGCCGATTACGGCCCCGCAGACCATGCTTAAAATAAGCAGCAACACCTCTTGGTTATCCAAAGCGCCTTTTATACCAACGTACACGATGGATAATCCGATGGACTTTTTGATGGTTTCCTCAAAGCGTTGCGGAACGCCTTTAACCACAAACCGGCCGACAAAGGCGCATACGACAATAACGAGCGCATTGACAAGAGGTCCCAGCATTTACGGTAACACGTTGCCTGCTGCTAGGTAAATTGCATACCACTCTTCTCTAGTCAAGGTGATCTCCGATGCCTTGACACAATCTTTAAGCCGCTCCACATTCATAGTGCCGATAACCGGCTGCAAAGAAGCCGGATGCCTCAAAAGCCATGCTACGGCTATGGCGGTGTCGGACACGCCGTACTTATCCGCAACTTCGCCAATCTTTGTATTAAGCGCCGGAAATTTATCGCTGCCTAAAAACACCCCTTCAAAAAACCCGTATTGGAAGGGAGACCACGGCTGCACGGTAATATCGTTGAGCCGGCAAAAGTCCAAAACGCTCCCATCACGGTCGACAGCCGCATCATCAAGCATATTAACGTGCAAGCCGTTGCTTATCATGGCGGCATTAGTAATGCTGAGTTGGAGCTGGTTTACAATAAGAGGCTGACGGACAAACTTTTGAAGCAAGCGAATCTGCGCCGGCTTTTGGTTAGACACGCCAAAGCTGCGCACCTTGCCGCTTGCATGGAGAAGCCCGAAGGCCTGAGCAACCTCTTCCGGTTCCACCAAAGCATCGGGGCGGTGCAGGAGCAATACGTCAAGATAATCGGTTTTAAGGCGTTTGAGTATGCCTTCTACCGCGCCGATGATATGCGCCGCAGAAAAATCAAAGGCAACGCCGGGGCGTATACTGCATTTTGATTGGAGCAGCACCTTTTGGCGGACGCTGCTATTCATACCGATAGCTTGTGCAAAGATTTCCTCGCAAGAACCGTCGCCGTAAATATCGGCATGGTCAAAAAAGTTCGCTCCCAGCTCAAGGGCGGTATTCACAAAGCGTGCGGCCTCGTCTTTATCGAGCCGGTTTATCCGCATACAACCGATAGCAATGACCGGCGTCTCTAAGCCGGATCGTCCAAGGTTAAGTGTTTTCATAAAGCTAACTATACAAGAATTGGTGTTTTATGGCTACACAGTCGCAGCCTGTTTCCAAGGTTTCGATGTTGGATTAAGGGCGGCGTATGACTCTTTACCTGATAGAAGCGGGCACAGATTAGACGAAAGGCCGGCGATGAGTCTCCGCCAAGGGTAGGTCAAAAGGTCAGACACGAGGCAATATCTGTCCCTCGGGCAAAAGCAGCAGCTTCTGTCTGTATCACTCATATAATACTTGCTCATATGTGGAATTCCCCCGATGAGAGAGACAGTAGGTTAGGCTACGTTACAATGTGTTAATGCTAATAATTTTATATACTCAAATACTTCTACCTTCATTTCCTCTTTCGTATGCCTCCTTTCCAACTTATCCACTCTCGCTTTTAACGTTTTGAAAACACTCTCCGCACAAGTGAAGGTCTGCACAATTCCCTTCCCGACTCATACTTTGTCTGGCCTGAGGACATCGTGCCGACAATGCTTCTCGAAATTCTTTACTGCAATACGTACTCCCCGGTCTGAATGACAGACTAATCCCTCTACAAGCTGCCGGTTCGTGCAGGCCATCGTAAGCGCATCACTTACATGACCGGCTTCTATGTCCTCCAATTCCCTAGCCATCTTCGTAACTGGGGACTGCCCTTGATACTGCCGCGAACAGGTACGCCGCTACTAGTGGATTCCTTACCGTGAAGATGGTTATTGTTTTTTTTAGGATTTCATTGGTCTCCTGCAGGTCGGCATTTTTCCGCAGCCGTGCCATCTGTTCCTCTCAGGGCTTTCCTTTACCGGTGACGGCTTTCATAGGTCCTGTTTCACTCCGCTTTGTCTCCCGCTTCCATCGTGCAAGCATAGTTTAGTTAATGCTAAGCTTGGGCTATCTCCGACTGCTTCCGGTTTGTGTTCAGGGCAAATTCCACTGCCCGTTCCTTAAATGCTCTGGTAAAAACTCTTCTTTGATCATAGGCTTAACTTCCTGTCCTTTCAATCGAGGAAGGTTCATCTTAGTATCTTCGCTTCAAAAGGGCGAAAAGATAGCCATTGTTAATGTCTCTTCTAAACTATAAGGAACAGGTCGCATTTATTGCAGGGGACTTGGAATACCGGCTGATTAGCGGCGGGCTTGCCATTATTGACCGCCTCCACAGGAAAGTTTGCCGGAGCTGCAATAGTTATAACCCGGCTTGGACAAGGGAACAGTGAAACAAAACGGCTGCGTCTTTGGGCATTGAACACCCAAAGACGAACAGGTAATAGCTGCGGCATCCGAACAGTTTTAACGACCATAAACAACGAGCGGCAACGCTACTTTATGCAGCGCTGCCGCCCTCTTATTTAGAGACAAAATTTGATACGGCGCTCTTTATTCA
>JAITAM010000185.1 GCA_031284085.1 Spirochaetaceae bacterium | reverse complement strand
AGAAGGGCGTATAGCTTTTTATTTCATTGAAAATGTTTATATAAAGAAACTATTTCAAGAAGCCTCAAGAATTGTTTTAGAACAATAGGGGTAAATTTCAGGCGCCACGAATGGCGCCTCTGACGACAAAGGCGGGGTAAAAATTTCGTCTAACTACATTATATACGCACTCTTTCGTATATACCCGCCGCCCGGACAGATGATCGCAAAGGACGCTCCGGGATTTCCGAGCGCCGAAACGGTGAAACAGGCTGGCCAAACAGGTCAGACCTCTATTCTTGCCTGTAGGCAAAAAGCCGTAACAGCCTTTGAAGCAGCCTGCGGCTGAAAAGCCGTACGGCGTTCCCGATACAACAACCTTTGAAACCCGCTGGCGGGCTGAAAGCCGTAGACCCGTTCCCGATACAACAACCTTTGAAACAGCCTGCGGCTGCTTGCAGGCAAAAAGCAGTACACCTCTCCCGATACAACAACCTTTGAAACAGCCTGCGGCTGAGAAACAGGCCGGCCTGCTGCTGCTGAAAATAAGATCTTTTTTCTTTATAGCAGATATGCTACTATATAAGTATGGACGGGGAGCTTGTTAGAGCCGCTGCTTTGTATATAGAATCGTGCAGAGCGGAAATGGAAAAACGTATTGTTGGACAGCGCGACATGATTGATGGGCTTTTAACCGGCCTTATTGCCGGAGGACATGTGCTTTTTGAGGGGGTTCCCGGATTAGCAAAAACACTTGCCGTAAAAACTTTCGCCCGAATTACCGGACTGCAATACAAACGAATACAGTTTACGCCGGATTTACTGCCTGCTGATGTAACCGGTACTTTGGTCTGGGAACAAGCAACCGGAAAGTTCTCAGTCCGCCGCGGTCCGGTCTTTGCCAATGTGGTGCTTGCAGATGAAATAAACAGAGCGCCCGCTAAAGTACACTCGGCGCTGCTTGAAGCAATGGAAGAGAAGCAGGTAACCATCGGTGAAACCTCCTATCCTTTGCCGCAGCCTTTCTTTGTACTGGCAAGCCAAAACCCTATCGAACATGAGGGAACGTACCGATTGCCGGAGGCGGAACTCGACCGCTTTTTAATAAAAGTGCTGGTGCCGTATCCGTCTCCCGAAGAAGAAGTCCGTATCCTTCATTCTGAAGGCAAAAGCACTGTCGATGCGCCGGCTTTAGAGCCGGTGCTTAACGATCAGGCGCAAACCGTGCTTAAAAATGCGGCGGAGCAAATCTTTGTCGATCCGCAGATCATGACGTATATAGTAGCCATTGTTACCGCCTCACGGCCCATTACAAAACTGTCCGGCGCAGCGGTCTTGAAAAAGAACGATATTGAAAAAAGCCGTGAAGGCTTGTACCGCTACATTGCTTTTGGAGCAAGTCCACGGGCATCTTTGGCGTTGTACCGGTGCGCACGAATACATGCTTTATTTGACGGCCGCGGCTTTGTTAAGCCGGACGATGTTAAAGCCGTTGCCCATTCGGTTCTCCGCCACCGCATTGTACTTTCTTATGAAGCCGATGCGGACGCCTTGGATACCGATACAATTATTGCTCGTATTTTGAATTTAGTGCCTGTTCCGTGATATACTCTTTTTAGAGCAGCTTTTAATCTTCATTAACAGGAGAGTAATTTTATGAGAAAATATGTCGTGATATGCTGTGCCGTCCTTTTTTGCGCGTGTTCGGATATGTTGAGTATATTTGATCTGCCTGAAAGTTTTGAGCCGCCTGATACTATCAAAATAACCGGAGAGCCTGAATATTCGGTCGATTTAGGTGCGCTTAACCAAGGAGAACCGTATACGCTGGAAGTTCTCGGCTTTGACATGAGCAGCTTAGCCTCTGGTTTGGGCGACGGTATAAAGGTCTACGATCTCGTCTACGATAATCCTTCTCCGCAGGAGGATGTAAAGACGTTCCTACTGCACTACCCTTTGAATTTTGATATGGGCGGCGGCTCTTCCATATCGAAAGATAAGTTTGATGATTTTAATAAGCCTATAGCTGTCCCTTCTATCTCTCTAGCAATTCCATCAATTAGTCAGAAGATTGAGGTTTCTATTCCTCTTTCTGTTCCGGGAGTGGCCGGTTCTCAGCTTTCTCCTGCGGTGTCAGTACCATTGCCGGAAACTTCTCAAACGCTTACTTTAAGCGATGACATATCGGCGACCATTAAAACCGGAAAGCTTGTTGTTACCGTACCCGATGGAGTTGAATTTCTCCATAAGATCAATGAAAGGGATGCCTATGTGGATATTTCATGGGCCGGAAAATCACTGGGAAAGCCAACAAAGGGATCGTCAAGCGGAGGATTTACCGAGTGGTCATATTCTTTGGACGGACAATCCATTACCACAAGCACAAAAATAACAATATCGGGGACTATACAGCTCAATAAAGTCATATCGAGCTTGAATATAAGTCTTCAGCCTTCTATTACCTGCTTTGAAAGCATTACGATTAAGCCGAACGTTCCCAATCCATCTATAGCTCCGGTAGATGTCCCGCAAGTAGCCGGCGTTAAAGCGGTTATATTCAGCGAGATCAGTCTCTCGCTTGCCATTGCTGTTACCAAACCGTCCGGCGCAGCCTTAGAAGGGCTTGACCCGACTCTCAATGCGCCTGCGATTGGCTTTGACAAAGCCAAACCATCCGGCAATGGTTCTCCAATGGTCTTTAAGACCGGCAGCCGGACTCTGTATCTGGATAGCGCTTATGCAGCTACACAAGGCAAGACGGCTGCCTCTCAAATTGCTATGGCAATTGATCTCGGACTGAATGGCTCTAAGCCGATAACCTTGAAGAACATCGCCGTCTCTCCCAACTCCAGCACAGATGTTTCACTTGAAGTGCAGGCTATACCGAACTTTGTTTTGAGCAAAGCGGTCGTTAATCCAAACGAGCTTGGGTTGGGAGACGCACTGAACGGGAAGTTTCCGGAGGGCAATGGTTTTGACTTGAGCAGCATGAATAGTTTAGGCGACAGCTTGAGTTTGGACATGAGTCGGGTTAGCTTTTCCGATATTATGCTGCATTTGTATCTGGATACAGCCGACCTTCCTGAAGATATGGATATGAAGATGATCTTATCTGCCGAGTACTCCGGTTTGACCAAATACCTCACCTCTCAGAATGGAGATACTATTGACCCTAATGCAAAGCCTTTTGATCCGTCCGGACACGGTATCACCGCGGAGAACAAGGATCTGTATAAAGGTAAACTTCCCCAGCCTTCCCTTAAAGTAGATATGAGCGAGGTTTTTAATGCCCGCCCTTCTGATCTATTCCTTAATTATAAGATGACATTGCCGGCTTACATTACCATTGCACTTGATGAAGCTGCCGGCTTTGGTGCGCTCAAGGCCGATATAGTGATTGCGGTGCCGTTTGCCTTGGCCTTCACGCCTGATCCGAGCGATCCGCCTGACTTTGTCAAACTCAATATGCTGAACGACAAGCTCGGATTCAATGATACCAGTCCGGATATTTTCAGCAGGACCAGCGATTCTGATCCTATCAATGATTATATCGAGTTTATTGAAAACGCCTCTATTACACTGGACTATAACAATACCTTGGGCTTGGACGGCGTTACGTTCTTTATAGAAAGAATGGATGGACAAAAAGGGTCTTTGAGCTTTCCCATTACCGGTGGGAATAAGGAGGGTGAACCGCAGCTCTCTATCGATCCCGCTTTTCTCGCCTACCCTTTTGTGCCTTCGCTTACGATAGGACTGCCCATAAAAGACGGCAAGGGTAAGCTGGCATTAAAGCAAGGGGCAGACGCCGGTATCGCTATAAAAAGGATAAAAGTACTGATCAACACCAATATCAATCACGAGATTAAATTGTAGGATGAGGGAACCGTGAAGAAGATACGAGTATTATACGTTTTTCTATGCTGCGCCGTGTTCTTGTATGCACAAGACAAGCCTCTTCGTTTTATTGAGCTGGGCTTTGATGTGGATGCAGCGTTTGCCAACAGTTTTGTTAGTGTAGGGGATATTTTTAACAAAGAACGGACTTTCGCTCTGGATTTGAATGAATTAGCGGAACAAGACCTTGGTCTGGGCGTTAATGCAAAAGCCGCTGTCGTTTTTAACGTCAACGTCAACTCAGGCTTGGGCTTTGGTATATTTGCTTCGGTTAAGGCCGATACGCTGGGAATGATACCGCACGACCTGCTTTCTTTGCTTGCAGAGGGAAATGCTAATAATTCGTATTTGTATTCAGATACTATGCGGCTTAATGCGAATATTTTTGCCGATCTGGGCTTGCGCGTCTATAAAAGGTTCGACAAACTAAAGTTGACCGTTTTGCCTGCATTGTTCCTGCCGCTTGCGTATATACCTGAACCTTCGCTTCTTTATACCATTGATACG
>JAITAM010000098.1 GCA_031284085.1 Spirochaetaceae bacterium | reverse complement strand
TTAGAAAAGCTGGGTGAAGCAAACATGATAAAAAAGGTTGATGAACAGACCCTTGCAAAACTGTTCAGGATAGATAAGGTGATTATCGCTAAGGGGCGGGCGGATTTTGGGAAGCGGGGAGAGAGCAAGAGTGTTACGGTAACTAACATCTGGGGAGATACGGTAGTACTTGCCTATACTAGCAATACTTGGAATGAGCCGTGTGCAGGAAAGACGCTGATGGTTAAATACAATGAAGCGGACGGATCAGGATATGTGGTGCGGACATGGAATGAAGAGGATGGCGGGATTTTAGGTGGTGAGTATGTGCAGGTATCCCATGACGTAGTGGAGTTAGTGGTATCAGAAGAGTTGATCTATAGTCTGAAGGATGTGCTGTAATGGCATATTGCACTCAAGAGGATTTAGCGCAGGCGTACGGGGAAGATCGGCTCACAGGATGGAGCAGGTTAAATCCCGATACGGTAGACCGTGCGATTATCAATGCGAGTGCAGAGATAGATGGGTATCTGTTGTCAGGCGGGTACGATGTTCCGTTGGCCGGATGTCCGGCCAACTTAAAAAAATACTGCATAGACATAGCGGCAGCTAATTTAGTTGTTAGTGCGGGGGTTTTTGCCAAAGACCCCGGAGGTGAAGCTGTGGTAGAGCAAGCAAAAATAGCGAGGAGATATTTGGAGAAGGTGGCAGAAGGGAAGTTTAAGATACCCGGCTATACCGATGCTGAATCTGCTGAACCTGAGAAGCCGTCTGCCGGTAACATTCGGGTATCGTCTCGTTCAAAATTGGATTTGAGGGGGTATTGATTATGGCAGGAGTGGGCATTGAAGTACAGTATGATCGTGCGGAGTTTCAAAAGATACTGTCGGCATTGAAAAGAGCGGCTAAACCCGATTTATTGGCACTCTCCCGATTTATGGGAGAGGAATTAGAACTTATCAGTAATGAGGCCTTTGAAAATGAAGTTGATCCGGTCAGTGGTGAAAAATGGGAAGCCCTCAAAGCACCTCGTGCGGATGGAACTACGCATCCTATTTTGCAGTATAGAAACCATCTCCACGACTCACGGGAACACGCAGACAGCAGCGAAGGAACGATATTTGGTACTAACCTTGTGTATGGTGCAATACATCAAGAAGGAGGCACGACCAGAGCGCATGAAATAAGGCCTGTGAACGGAAAGGCGCTCAAATTCGGGGGAAGGTTCACCAAAAAAGTAAACCACCCCGGTTCAAAGATTCCTCCACGTCTATATATGGGAGTGCCTAAAGACTTTGACCGGCGTATCCTGAATGATCCTGCAGTTAAAAAATTATTGGGAATACCGGAATGATAAAAGAGATAAAAGGCATACTGGAAGAGGTGGTAAAGGCACGGTGTCCGGATGTTCCTGTAGTGAAATCCCGAAGCGAAGAGAGCAGAATGTTCATGGTACGAAAGTTTCCTTTTGTATCACTGATAACTAATCCGGGAAGATTTGACGATAGGGAAGCAAAAACATACCGGTATTATGATGATGCTTCGCAGAGCTACAAACAAAGATATGTGAGAGGAGACAGGACAGTTCCGATATTGCTATTTTGCTGGGCTGAAGGAGAGGATGCGACTGACGAGCTGTTCAGTCGGGTAGTGCCTGCAATACCACGCAAGTTTACGCTTGATGGGTTTGACGGACTAATACTCATAACTGGTTTTCAAAGAGACAGCGAAGCACTCAGAAAAGACTGGGAAGCAATCGGGAAGGATATATCTTATTCTATGCAGAAATATAACCGCCTATTATGAGCAATAATAACGACCATGGTAAAAACCAGCAGCAACAGCTAACACTATCATCATACTACCACCACTATGGCCAGTTGCCACCGGCTAATGAATTTGCAGGCTATGAGCAAACCCTTCCATGTGCCGCTGATCGTATATTGACCATGGCGGAAAAAGAAGCCGAACATAGAAGAGAAAACGATAACAAATTGACAAACGCCTCCATAAAATTAAGTGGAAGAAGACAAGTTATGGCACTTGTTATCTCCTAAACGAGTGTTTCCATAGCTCCCGCTATCATCGCCATAACAGGATTAGCGTCAATATTTACGAATAAAAAGCGATAGCTTGCTATTGTAGTAAGATCTGCCGCCAGCACAGTCTGCAAGATAGGAAATTAGTAATTTATTATAATATTGATACTTATCTTATAAACAGTCTCGGTCATCTTTATGCTAAGATTGACAATTTGTTATTATATTGATAGTTAATTCCTTACCGCAGGAAATTCCTATTTTGTGTGCAAATTTTGTTCACAGAATTCCTATTTTACATGTAAAGTTACAGTTCTCGTTGCCATTGTAGGTTACGGTGTAGGTTACGACTTCATCCTCTTCACTTGGCGATTTGCAAACAGTGAAAAGGAAACCTGTCATTGCTAAGAAAGCAATGATTGAAAATAAAGAACTCTTTTTCATAAAAAAATCCTCCTTAAAAGATATGTCTACGCACAAGCACGGACTATAAATTAAGAGGGACGGACACGAAGTACATTGACTTAGATATATTGTTTTGGATATATTGTCGTTGTACCTCTATGAATTAGACCCTAAAGAAGACAAAGAGCGTCTTATTGTGGTTATTGCAGAAGCAAAAGAACGCTACGACTTTGAGGTGCCTACGTTTTGCATTATGGGCAACCATGTCCATATACTTATTACTCCTGCTCCGGGTGAAAGTCTATCTCAGATAATGAAATGGATAAAGCAAGTCTTTGCTGTGCGATGGAATAAAGAACACAACACAACAGGACACTTCTGGGG
>JAITAM010000054.1 GCA_031284085.1 Spirochaetaceae bacterium | reverse complement strand
TCTAGAAATTATTATAGATAAATCACCGTAAACGTGCTATAATAGTACATGGGATGCTTATGTATGTTCTTCAGAAATTTTATATATTGATAGCGGTGCTTTTCTTTTCTATGCTCTTTGTTTCTTGCAAAGAAATGGAGATGGTTTTTACGACCGGAACCGTCTATAAAGTTACGGCGCAGGTGAATGGTACAACTATAGAGGGTAATACAATTATTACCGACAAGGATGCGATTGCTCCTTATTTTATTACTTCCGTTGCAAAAGATCCGGATCTTCGCAGCCTGACTGTGATTCTACAAAACAGCGCAGGGGAGATCGTCATGGACAAGGTGTGTTACACACTGGGCGTTCCATCTGTGATGGAAGAAGTTCCTTTCACAAGCAGAGACACTATTCCCACGAGTGAAAACACTACGCTCACGAATAGAGAGACTAGTCCTTCAAATGAGGACAGTCCTCCTGAAGAGCTTCCTCCCACAAGTGAAGACACTACTCCCACGAATGAAGAGCCTCCTCTCATGACCGGAGAACTCTCTCCTGCGAACGAAGAAATCACTCAAACAGCTGAACCGGAGAAGTTTGAAAACTGGACGGTGCAAAGACCCATCTCTAATCCTATCGCTAATACCCGCACGATCGGTGTGGATTCTTTGGCAGGGCTGCTCCCTCCGTTTCTAATACCCAATACCGTTCCTCCGGGGCAGTATTCGCTGATATTCCAAGTACAAGGCGAAAAAGCCGTGCTGTTTACGACGGAAAAACAGATATACTTCATCGGAGATGCTGAATTTAAATTCAACGACATTCAACTTTACATTCCTGATTTTTCAGAGCAGTCGAGTCTAATTCCGACAAATACCCTGATGATGTTGGAAAGCATGGCAACGGTCGACAGCAGGCTCAACCCTTATATCGTATGGTATTTTAATAAAAAGGAAATAGCCCAAGGTTTTATTTCTGCCGGTGCAAATAAGGTCTTATTGGACATAGCGGATCAGGTGGGCTTTCAAACAATAGGTGCGGAACTCTTTCCCTTCCCGCCGCGCAACGCTATAAAAGGAAAAGTGAGCGAGCTGTCTGTGCCTGTCTCTGCGAAACATAAAAACGATGGGTTCTTTTCAAGAAAGGCGTATCCGCCTGATTCTTTGTATCAGTTTAAGAAGAACTTGAACGATTCCAAAACCCCTAAAACCTTGGCGGCTTATCCTATCAACCAAGCGCCCACATGGTTGGGAGCGGTCGGCATATACGGGCTTGCTATCGGCGGCAATCCTGTGTATGCGCTGCCTCTTCCTTCTTTTACCCCGCAAAAGGGGGAAGGAGACTCAGGCACTATTGCATTCTATGCTTACTTCTTGGCTGATGGAACGCTTTTTCGTGCGCTCTACAGGGTCGGAGCTGTGCCGGTCGAGATTAGTTCCTTTGTCTATCAGGGAAGAGTGTTTCTGCAATCGACTGTTAAAGACAAGACAAAAACGGTATCGCTTGACCGCTTTGTGCTTAGAAGCGATGTATTTTATTCTTTGTCCTATAATTTTACGGTACGTGATAAGAAGCTCCTCGTCGGTATAGCCATGGGAGAGTCTTTGACGGAGTCTCAAGTAATGACTCTGGAATTCGATGAACCTATCGGCGCTTTCGAGTCGTTTCAGTTGGGCAAGAGTGAAAACAAGCGCCCTGTGGCAATTATAGATGAACTTGCCGTGTGGTTTACCAATCCTGAAACGGTTCTTTCTGAACAGGATTTTGCGGAGTCCTTTCCTCTAGCAGAAGAAGTATTAAATCAGGATAACAGTCTCAAGCTTGCGTTAAGTACCACCGGTTTATAGTTTTCTATAAGAGGACGGAGGGCGCAATGGCGGGAACAATAGATAAAGCCTTCGTGTGGCGGTTTTTATGCTGTCGCTTATGAGTCGGGTTAATTCTGCTACTGATTGGCTGGAAGCGGAACCGCAGAAAGTGGATATTAAGGAACTAAGAGGACATTCCGGCGTGTTCCATTTAAGAGGAAGAGCTTACGGAATTCTTTACCCGATAGAAACAGACTGTAGTACCGTTTTCAAAATAGCCCCGCACGGACAAATATACAGAAGAACTTGAGTGATTATGGACAAGATTATCGCACTGAGAAATGAAATACATAAGATTATTGATAGTATGCCGGAACATAATCTGTATAGGTTAAGACCCTTGCTTGACGCACTAGTTGATACGGATAAGTTCCTGTCTTTTGAAGAAGAGCAGCTTCTTGAACAAAGCAGCAAAGGCCGAAGAAAAGACCCTGAGAGTTTTTCTCTTTTAGCAGAGGTGGGAAAAAGCCTTTAGTCTAAGTTTGGTCTTTGAAACAAGGCGCCAAACACTGCAACGTTTGATAGTTCATGAATATCTTGGGACTAAAATTCGGGTCAAAATATGAAAAGGGGATAAAAAAAAGAAGCGGACCTCATCTCATCCCACAAAGCTCGTCCGCCGGTTTATAGTTTTTATGAAAAGAGAATCGATTTTTTTTCTTGTTTCTACAGTTTTAGCGGCGCTTATCTTTTTTGGATGTGCGGGAAAGCCTAAAGAGGTACTGCTGCCGTGGACGGGCTTTGAACAAAAGCGCTACATTACCCTGTTTGAGGTGGTGGATTATCAAGGCAAAGAAGAGGGCAAGGCAATTCCCAACTGGGTTCACCAGTACAATTATACTGATATGAGGGGTATGGAGAATCTGGCGGAGTACTACGATTCCTATGTTTTTGTGGCGTCAAACAGCGGCACGCAGTTCAGTGCGCTCCAGTTATGGGCGCAAGCATGGACGGTGCATCAGGATTTTTTCTTAATGGTTATGGAACGGGTGCAGAATAGGCTCATCAATGCGATACAAAGTCCCGCCGATGGGAGCGCGCCTGTGTATCCTGATTACCAATACGGCGCTTTTTTTGAAAAAGCTATTAAAGCCGTTGCGGATGCACACTACAACAACGTTCTTCAAGGAGAGACTTTCTGGCAGTTAAAACGCTACTTGCAAGAAGACGGTATTACGGTTGAACGCGAAGCCTATGAATTTTTAGTGCTAAGCAGCATCAATAAAGAACTATTGCAAAAACAAATACAGGCTATTTTTGCTGATCTTCCTCCGTTTACCCCTCCTCTCACTAAGGACCAAGAAACTGCGGTCAAGAAGGTTACTGAGAACTTTTTTACTCTATTTTAACAGGCAGAGCCTATTTTTAAGTTTCCGGCGCGGTAACGAGGAGCTGCAGGCAGGTCTGTCTCTAAAAAAGCGATTTGCAAGTGCGAATCTTTTGAAATGGGCATGGCAATGATGCCTGTAATGTGCCGTTTTTTTGTTTATATATTTTATTGTTATAATTTATCCATTTCTTCCAGTATTTCATTTCGGGGAAGGTTTCCCTTTTCTAATGTTTCGTTATCTTTTTCCAACATTCTTTCATAAAATATTTTTATCGTATTTGTTATATTTGGATAATTGTCTTCTTTTAATTCATATAATTTATCTTCCGCCTTTCCATATAATCCCTTCTCTTCATAATATTCATATATTTTATATCTTGTTTCATCAATTAGTTCATAATCGTTAAGTTTACTTATTATTTCATCTATTTTTTCATCATGTTTTCTTGTATTCATTTTATTTGCTAATACATAAAATAAGACAAATGACTTCTGGTAATATTCTGAAGTAATTCTATTCAATCCATTAATCTGTTCTATTATATCCGCTTCTTCAGAAAGAAGGTTTGCTATTATTTCAATATTGTCTGTATTCAATACTTTTTCATAAGTATTACTTTTTACGATCTCATCAACTTCAAGGCTTTTTATTTTATTACTCTTTGAATTTAATAACTCGTTATATGCTTCTTCTATTTTTTCCAATGCAATATCATAGTTTCTTATCTTTTTATTGAAAATAATAGCCCATAAAAAAGCAGCGAACTGTTCAATTATTCTTACGATATAATCCCTCTGAACCATTTTTGTTCCTTTAATTCACAAGTTGTTATGAATATATCTATTCTTCTTATCTTGGTCAATATTTTTATGCGACGGTTTTGCGCTTGCGATATTGGTCTATTATACGAAGTCTCCGCTTTATCACATGATGGGAATTGACCTCGAGCCTTACCGCACTGCGCCCTCATCATAGACAATCAGACTTTGGTTATCCTAAACCTAACCGTTATTTAGGCGGAAACCGGTATGCCATAGGCAATTCTCGACTCATGTGCGGGAGGCAAGATCGCCAGAGAATTCTTGGACATTGCCGTGGTCTACCGCATAACACGCGTCGTCCACCGTTACGAAAGCGCCCTCCGAACTACATTTACCCAATGCAGAACGCACCGCTTAGGAGCGGTCTGGGGTCTGTCCCCCTTGGTCTGTCTCCTAGTTTCGCTATTGTATCTAAAGGGGCAAACAGGCCTGTCTCAAAAAAGGAAGGATGAAAAGTTCTTTGTGCGCCACAGCAGACTGTTTTTTATGAATTGCGGGTGATGATTTGAAGCGATTCTTAAAGGCGGGTACTTCATTTTCCTGGGAAAATACGTTATTTTCCGCGGCGGATGACTCATTTTCCACAGCGGATGACTCATTTTCCCGGGAAAATACGCTGTTTTCCCCGAAGGCTCATGTTTTTTTCATAACAAAAAATGCGTTCCAGCCTCCCGATAACCCATTTTCTGCACCGCCTGTGCCGCCTAAACAGCAAAATACCCCGCTTTACATGCTGGATAAAGCCTTCTTCCTCCAGCCACAAACGGCCATCCCACCGCCTAGCCCAAACCCACCCACAGGCTTGGTCAGAACCCCTGCCGCCCGACCAAGCCCCCCATCGTTTGACCAAGCCCCCTCATCACTTGATCAAACCCCCTGACTGCTTGATCAAGGCCCCGAATTCTGTACCCCACCCACCACAGCCAATCAAGCATTTTTATCTCCCCTTTACCAGAAAAGGAGAAATAGTATTCTTAGAAGAAGTATGCTACAGTACTACACCGCCCTTTAGAGCTTTGTCAAGTATAATTGAGTACAAGAATTGACCGTGAAATTCTTGCAATCCGCAGCAAAACTAAAAACATTCCCAAAACACACCCCCTTTAACCCTGCTCTTTCTTTGTCCAAATACCTGCCTTTTATTCAAGAGGTGCAGTATGGAAATCTATGATTTTACGCTAAAGGATAATTCTGGCAAAGATATCTCTAAAAAAGGGTTTGAGATTCTCGGCTTTCCCTGAAACCAACTTGAAAATCAAGCGCCCGGTTCGACTTCCGAAAGAAGCGGCTTTTGTATACTCCGGCACAAAACCACGTTTAGACAGTTTATGAAAATTGATGCAAACGGTGCGCACGAAAGTCCTTGGTAAGGGGGTTTGGGGTTCTGCGATTAAATGGTAAATCGGTATGGGCCTGCTCAAAATCCTTTTGATATTGAAGCTGCTATTAGCGCCTTTTTGGAAAGATGACAGCGGATGGGCTATGAGGCTATTTTCTTTACTTTTGTATAGCGGCTTTCTCAGGTTGGATCATAGAATCCATATACCGATCTTATAAAGAACAGCGATTTGTGAACGCCGCCTTTCTTTCCGGTCCTTTTGTGCCGATTTATGGATTCGGCGTGATGGTAATTAGCGTCCTGCACGTTGAGGTGCTGGCCTTATCGCCGATTATCGACTGGACAGTAACGGTTCTTTTACCGGCTGTCTTGGAACACATGACCTCCCTGTTACGCGACTATGTGTTCGGCTTAAAACTGTGGGATTATCAGAGCGAAGCTTTTAATCTGAAAGGCAGAATAGCTTTGCACTTTTCTTTATACTGGGTGCTGTTCGCCCTTTTATTGGTTTTGATAATTCAGCCGGCGATTTTTGCGCGGACAATCAACGCTGGTCCTTGCATGAGGCATTTTCTTGCCGGCATTTTCGCGGCATATTTTGCTATTGATATAAATCATTCTATTCGTTCTGTTTCTAATTTTAAGCACTTTCAGGCGGAATATTGCACTGTTTCAAGAAAAAGGCAAGCAATTCAAGTCGGCATTTGATTTTGACAAAGCTCAGCGGGGGATACCGTGGCGGCTGCCGAACGAAATCAAGCGTATTTATGAAGTTGTTTGATACATTTCCGGCTTTGAGGCGACATTTTCACCACAATATGAGGGCGCCGCCGGATAGTTGGATACACAATTGGAAAGAATCCACACTAACGAAGACGCTCTTCGGAGATCCTGCGTCCCTGTTCCCATACCGCTCTGAGTATAACCTTCCCGTTGTAGTAAAGCTCTTCAATTTCACGGTCGGCGTTGTCTTGCTGGCGGCGTACCGTTCTTTCCAAAACGCCTTTGTTGTAGTTTAACTCGGCGATGCGTTTCCCCTCTTCATCGTATTCATAATCGGTCCGCCTCTCATCCTCTCCTGCACGGAAGAGAACCGATTTGATCCTATTGCCATCCCAGATATTCTCCAAGATGCCGATATTCTTGCCTTCTGCATCGTAAAGCGTTTCCGTTAATATGCGCCCCTGCGCATCGTTAGTGTACACGCTCTTGCCGCCTGCATGAAGTGTCGATAAGACCTCTGATAAATCGGAGTTAATCATAGCCACAGGCGCATTAAAGCTATGGTCAATGGGCCTCCTTCCGTAAGGGAAGGATAAGCGTTGGTTTTGCAGAGACTCGGTATGGTAGACCCTTTCGATGTACCGCAATGCCTTGGAGCGGCTGTAACGGTAATAATCCGTTGTAAGAGGCTGGGCATTAAGAGCCGTCTCTACCCGAATAAGCATTCGGTCGCGGTAATAGTACTGCATAAGTGTTTCGTTGGCGCTGGCAAACCTCTGTTCAATCGTTACTAAACCAGCATTATCGTAAACTTCAATGGAATCAAAGGAATCGAGAGCGTTTTTGCTCAAATTCCCAATAAGGCGGACCCTCTTCTCTTGATCAAAACAGTAGATGCGCCTGCTGTATTCACTGCCGTCTTCAAAGAGTATGTGCAACTCAATGCTGTACTGATCGGAGTAATACTGTTTCAAACTATCCGCTAACGATGAGGCGGGCATACGTTCAATAGAAAGACTGTAACGGCTTTGTTTCGCTGTATCCTCCGATAAAGCCGGTTCTATCGCCATCCCTGCTGCATTAGACTGATACCAGTCGGCAGAATACACAGGAAGGGCTAACAAAACGAGAGCGCCGCATAATCCCCGGAAAAATAGTGCCATTTACGCTAGCTCCTGCGTCCTACCACAATCATTGTCCGCGCCCGATTTCCGCAAAGTTTTGTGCAGTTCCAAAGCTGTGTATAACCTTTCAGTAGTAAGAATCCATTTATCCGCTAACGATGAGCCGGGCATACGTTCAATAGAAAGACTGTAGCGGCTTTGTTTCGCTGTATCCTCCGATAAAGCCGGTTCTATCGCCATCCCTGCTGCATTAGACTGATACCAGTCGGCAGAATATACAGGAAGGGCCAACAAAACGAGGGCGCCGCATAATCCCCGAAAAAATAGTGCCATTTACACTAGCTCCTGCGCCCTACCACAATCATTGTCCGCGCCCGATTATCGTAAGGGGATGCGTCCCAATCGCCGTACACGGCAATATCAGAAAATCCAATCTCCGCAAAGATGCTGCGCAGTTCCGAAGCCGCGTATAGCCTTTGGACAAATACCTTTTCAAAGCGTGTCTGTTCGTTGATAAGAATCCATCGGTTCCACAGTTGCTCCCAGTCGTTAATCGGCTTATACTCCGTCAGCACCGTTAATCCCTCACGGGTGAGCCATTCCCGCTCCACAAAATCACGCACTGCGATCTCCTTGCCCAAGGTCTCCACGACATAAATACCGTTTGTTTTGAGAGATTCGAAGGCATTTTTAACCGTCAGCCTATCGTGCGCCGTATCGGCAAAGTAGCCGAATGAGGTATACACATTGGTAACTATATCAAACGTATTCTGTAGTACAAATGAGCGGACGTCATCCTGAACAAAGGACAAAGCAAGGTTTTCGTAAGCGGCATCTTCGCGGGCAGTCTCAAGGTAGGCGGCATTTATATCAACGGCGGTTACCGAAAAGCCGCGCCGCGCCATTTCCAAAGAGAAGCGCCCCAAGCCGCAGCACTGGTCGAGGAGGGTAACGCAAGGAGGGGGAGATTCTTCGTAGAGCGGCAGATGAGCAAGGGCGGTGATACTATCAGCCATAGCAGGCACTTCCTCCCAAGATGCTTTATCAAAAAAGATAGGCGCATACGATTTCCAAAAGATATCGTCATTAAACCATTCGGTAGGATACATATTCATCATTTTTCCCATCACTGTACAATAACCCAGTCCCTCTGTCAACCCGCCAGCAGCCGCAGGCTGTTTCAACACGCCAGCTTTGTTTCAAAGGTTCTTGTAACGAGAGAGGTGTACGGCTTTTTGCCCGCCAGCGGGTTTCAAAGGTTATTGTATCGGGAGCGGTGTACGGCTTTTTGCCTGATAGAAGCGAGACAGAGGACACAAGCCAGCGGGACGTTCCACCAAGTTAAAAAAACCTGACCCCCATAAAACTGCCAATCACACCCAGCCTAGAATAAGACTCACACCTAGACTAGAATAAGACCCACGTCTAGCCTAGAATAAGCTTCACACCTAGTCCCGAATAAGACTCACACCCAGCCTAGAATAAGCTTCACGTCTAGTCCAGAATAAGACCCGCTAGGCTGGGGAGTACAAAACTGCAGCAAACAATTTCGAGAAGCGCTGTCTGCCCATCTCACCGGGGGGACAGTCCGACAGGCCGGCCTGTGGCTAGCATTTAACTATGTTTTGATATACTGTACATTTTACTATGAATATTGCGCTTATTGGATATGGAAAAATGGGGCGGCTGCTTGCACAAAAAGCGCCGGAATGGAAACACCGCATCGTAACTACGGTTGATCCGCTAGCCGATGATGCTTTGTGCAAACACCTCAGCGAAGTGGATTACAGTGCGATTGATTGCGCTTTGGAATTTACCGGGCCGGCTACGGCGGTGGAGAATATCAACATTCTAGCCGCGGCAAAGGTTCCGGTTGTAGTCGGCAGCACGGGCTGGCATTCTCGAATGGATGAAGTGCAAAAACTAATCAATGATTCAGGGTCTTCGCTTTTATGGGCGTCCAATTTTTCATTAGGCATCAATCTTTTTTATCGAATTGCAGCTTTTGTTGCGGCTGCAGTTGATCCCTTTACCGAATACGACCTTGCAGGCTTTGAAATACATCACAATAAGAAACTTGATAGTCCTTCAGGCACGGCAAAGACGCTAGCAGAGCGTATCCTTGCCGCTATGCCGCGAAAAACAAGTGTTGTATGGGATAAGCTTGACCGGCCGCCTGAACCGCATGAATTGCATTTTGCAAGCCTTCGTGCCGGAGCGGTTCCCGGAACGCATGGTATTATAGTTGATTCGCAGTCCGATACGATTGAGATTCGCCATACCGCTCGAAACCGTGAAGGTTTTGCCGCCGGCGCTTTTCTTGCCGCACAATGGCTTGTTGCTGAGAAACGTTCTGGTGTTTTTACTATGGAGGATTTTTTATGTTAAGAGCCTTAGGCGGTGTTTACACGGCGCTCATAACTCCCATGAAAGATGGCGGCGCTGTTGACTACGATGGATGGCGCAGGCTCATTGAATTCCAACTTGACAGCGGCGTTGACGGTTTAGTTCCTTTAGGCACAACTGGAGAAAACCCGACTCTTGAACACGATGAAGAGGAGAAACTCTTGAAAATCATTGTAGAAACAGTTCAGGGACGAGTACCCATTGTGGTAGGAACCGGTTCAAACTCAACTAAATACGCCGTGTTGTATACCCAGCGGGCTAAAGATATGGGGGCGGATGCTGCGTTGGCGGTAACGCCTTACTACAATAAGCCCAACGATTCAGGGCTTATCAGGCACTTTGAAGCGGTTGCCGCAGTTGGGCTGCCGGTTCTTGTGTATAACATACCTTCCCGTTGCGGCCGCAATATCAATGCGGCTCTTATGAAAAAGCTCGCTCAAATCCCCGGCATCATTGGAGTAAAAGAATCCTCTGGGGATATTGCTCAAATAGGCGATATAATCAATGAAACCGAACTTGCCTTAATCTCCGGCGATGACGCTCTTGTATTGCCGGTTTTGGCGCTTGGAGGCTCCGGCGTGATTTCGGTCGTGTCAAACCTTGTTCCTGCTAAAGTCGCAGCTTTAGTTCATGCCGGCTTGAGCGGTGATTTTAATGAAGCGCGAAGGCTGCATTATGAACTTCTTCCTTTTATAAAAGCCGCATTTATTGAAACCAATCCCGTTCCCATTAAAACGGCGATGGCATGGGCAGGATTGCCTGCAGGACCTGTCCGTCTTCCCTTAGGCCCCTTATCGGAGGAAAGCGAAGCTGTCTTACGGAAAGCCGTCTTTGG
>JAITAM010000011.1 GCA_031284085.1 Spirochaetaceae bacterium | reverse complement strand
CTTCAACATTAAATTTCAAAGATAAGGTCTCTTAACGCAGAGAGGAAAACAAAGGCTCACCTTTTTAAGGTGGGCCTTTTTATTTCGGTGTTGGTATCGAAGGCGGAGGGACGGCTTTTGTCTGGCAGGCGCAGCCTGCTTCAACGCTTCGGTATTGTATCAAAGGCGGCGTACGCCTCTTCATCTACAAGAAGCGTTTTTGATCAGAAAGAGAACATTCATGGAAGGCAGCGCCTTATTCATGGAAGAAAACGAGTTATTGAGGGTAAGGCGCCTCTCAGTGCATCTCTTGCGCCGGTATGCTCAACTCCGAGATAGCCGCCATCTGCTCAAGCGTTTCCTCTAGGGTTGATCGTTCATCGACTTCCTGTATAAGGAACTCTTCTATGACGTTATGTTTTGCAATAGCTTCGTCTATGGTTTTGTTAGCACCGGCATGATAAGCGCCGACATTGATAAGATCAGCGTTTTCTGCATAAACCGCCATGTGCCGCCGGATGACACCCGCTGCTTTGTTGGTAACTGGGCCGGAAATAGTCGTAGCAAGCCGCGAAACGCTGGCAAGCACGTCAATAGCCGGATAGTGGTAAGCACGGGCAAGGGTTCTTGATAGAACGATATGCCCATCAAGTATACCGCGCACAGTGTCGGCTACCGGTTCGTCCATGTCATCCCCATCAACTAAAATGGTATAGAAGCCGGTTATTGTGCCTTTGTCGGAAGTGCCGCACCGTTCAAGGAGTTTGGGCATAGAGTCAAAGACGCTCGGCGTGTAGCCGCGTGTGGCAGGTGGTTCTCCGGTTGCAAGCCCAATCTCACGCATGGCGCGGGCAAAGCGCGTAACGGAGTCAAAAAGGAGCATCACATCTTTGCCCTGATCGCGGAAATATTCGGCTACGGCTGTGGCAATATAAGCGCCGCGCAGGCGGGAAAGGGGCGGCGAATTTGAAGGCGTTACAATGAGAACGCTTCGGGCAAGACCTTGTGGCCCAAGGTCGTTTTCGATAAAGTCGTTGACCTCCCGTCCCCGCTCGCCTATAAGGGCGACGACGTTGACATCGGCAGATGTATTTCGGGCTATCATACCCAAAAGCGTTGATTTACCAACGCCGGAGCCGGCAAAGATACCTAACCTCTGCCCTTTGCCTGCCGCCAACATACCGTCAAGCGCCCGCACGCCGGTTATGATACGCTCGTTCACGCGCCGGCGTTTTAAGGGATCGGGAGGCGACGCAAGGGCTGGGTAGCGGGCGGCAGCGTCAATGTCGCCTTTGCCGTCAATGGTTTTGCCTTGGGCATCGAGAACCCTGCCCAATAGTTTTTCAGACACAGCTACTTCCAACAATTCGCCTGTAGCAATGACTCGGTTGCCTACTTCAATGCCGCCGGTTTCACTATACGCCATAAGCTGCACTATTTCGTCATGAAGCCCTACCACTTCCGCTAAAATGAGGGCGCTGCCTTTTGAGACTTCGATACGGCAAACCTCACCGATGACCGCGGCCGGTCCTCGGCTTTCTATGAGGAGGCCTTGTACTTTACAGATATGCCCCACGCACTTGATAGGTTCAATACGCTCGGCTGTCTCTAGGTATTTGTTAATAAGTGTTTCCACGATGTATGGATTATTGCACTGCGGTCTTTTACTTGTCAACGGCATAGTTTAGGCGGGGTCAGACCTTTAACCTCAGAAACAGGCCGTGCCTGTGCTTGCATGTAGTGTACCAGATCGCTATACTTCATTTTTATGAGACAAGCTTTTATTCACGAAATACAGTCTAAACACCCTTTATCCTTACTATCTGTGATACTCGGTATCCTGCTTTTTACTGTAATTATTGCCCTTGGCATTTTCTTTATATCGATCCAAGGCGGAGAACAGACTATGGTGCCTAATCTGAGAGGTAAAGATTTAATATCGGCGCTGCTTGAGCTGCAAACCAAAGAACTTTACCCGCGTATACAGGTGCGTTACTCATCCTCTGCCGATGATAAAGGCTTGATTTTAGAGCAAGAACCGGTAGGCGGGACCATCGTTAAAGCAGGAAGGCGGATACGCCTTGTGGTAAGTCAAGGCACGCCTATAAATGCTATGGAAAATTATATAGGCCGCAATGTTGATGAAGTACGTATCGAGCTGCAAAGCCTGTTCAGCTCGCAAGGAATGGGGCAGCCGCTTTTGAGCCTTAAAGAGCCTGTGATGTACGCATCTTCTTCCCAGCCTGAAGGCACCATCATTGAGCAAAAGCCTGAAGCAGGCTCTAGTCTTCTAGGCCCTTCGGTGCTGGAAGTCGTGGTTAGCCGGGGGGAAACGCAAGCTACGGTACAAGTGCCGAACTTGGTGGGAATGACTTTGGCGCAAATTGCGTCCTATATAGGCACAAGCAATCTTTTAGTAACGTTTTCTCTTTCCGACAATGCAAATGCCGATCAAATACATGAGACGGTGGTGTATCAGGAACCGGCGGCAGGCACGATTATACCAAAGGCTAGTGCGGTATCGGTGGTAATGGCGCTGCCTAACTTAGGCGTTGATGAAGTTTTTTCGCTGTTTAGGTATACGTCATCGCCGAATCCTTATCCGCTTCAGATGCAGCTGGATGCAATACTACCTTCCGGTGAACGCCGGAAACTCGTTCAAGTACAGTATCCGGGCGGTGAATTTACATTTCCATACCGTCTTCCTATAGGTTCTATATTGGTGCTTTCAATACTGGGGCGTGAAATATACCGTGAGCAGGTTGAAGTACAGGTAGACCGGTTGTTTTTAGACCAGTTATAGCCTCTTAGAACCACATTTTGTCTGTGGAACAAGAAACCTATTGTTGGGGGAAAGAGCCGTGTTACCGGCCGCGAGGCGCACTTTTTTCTTTTCCCTTTTTCTATTACATTTGGAATATGATTACACGGATAGGACATTGCGCCATACGGGCGCGTGATATTGAAAAGACCGCCGGATTTTACACGGAAGTGCTTGGAATGCAAGAAGCTTTTCGGATGCGCAATCCGGTAGATGACACACTGGCGAGTGTACATATTTATGTAGCGCCGAGCCAGTTTATTGAGATTTTCCCTCATGGTAGTGAACAATTTCCTATACATCAAAATAGTATCGGACATTCTCACATGTGTTACGAAGTCGATGATGCGGCTGCTTACCTTGAACTGGTACGCAGCCGGGGTGCGCCCATTGATAGCGAATTAAAAAAAGGCTATTCAAGGTGTATACAATTTTGGACTCATGACCCGGATGGTAATAGCATAGAGTTCATGGAGTTGCCGCCTGATTGCTTGCAAGTTGCGGCAAATAACCGCATAGCAAGCAGCCGAAGCGCTTTTTGACCATGAGTAAACTAATTATGGAGTTGTTTTGACACAGTTTTTATGATTTTTCGTAAAACTATTGTCATTATGAAACAGTACTGGTGAATAATACTAATTTTTGGGAAACTATGCCCATCTACCGCCTCTTAAAAAGCGGTAAAATGCAGGTTTAGCAATCAGGTTTGCTATAAATTAGTGCCTTTTTCTGCTGTAAAACGGGAACGATCTATGCTTTACAGCGCAGAAAAGCAGCAAAAAAGCGTCTATCGGTGCGATATAAATACACGGAGCGTTTACTGTGCTGGGTTTTAGAAGAATGGCACACTTATTGCTAATAATATTAGTGAAAGGGGGATTTTGATATGACAACGAAAAGAAAGCATATTTGCACCGGAGAATGTGAAGCCGATGATAACACACTTTCGATTTATTTACAGGAAATAAATCGTATTCCGCTTTTAACTCGAGAAGAAGAAGACAAAGTTGCACGGGCTGCTGTGCGCGGCGATAAAGCTGCAGCAAACAGGCTTGCCACGGCTAATTTACGCTTTGTTGTTAATGTAGCAAAAAAATACCAAGGGCAAGGGTTACCTCTTGCGGACCTTGTCAGTGAAGGAAACATCGGATTACTCAATGCTATTGAACGGTTTGATGTAAATAAAGGCTATCATTTTATTTCTTATGCGGTATGGTGGATTCGACAGGCTATTCTTAAAGCGATTTGTGAAAAGTCCCGGATGATCCGGCTTCCACTTAACCGTGCCAATGAGTTGGTGCAAATTGAAAAAGCAAGAAAAATAGTACAAGATATCAACAGCAGCGAAGCTGAAATCAGCAAAATTGCCGAGATACTTGATATGGATGCTTCCCATGTGGCGGAGATTATCAATATTAGCCGGGACTTGGTGTCGCTTGAGAATCCGGTAGCAGGGATGGATCGAGATTCATCAGTGTTAGGCGATTTTATTGAAGATGAAGTGTACCAATCACCGGATGAATATGCGGTGATAAGCGCCCTTCAGAGCGATATTGAAACGGTACTTCGCACGCTTACTCCTAAAGAAGCGCAAATTATCCGTTACCGGTTTGGATTGGGTAACAGTATCCCCATGTCTTTGAAAGAAATTGGTGATCATTTTAACTTAACGAAAGAACGTATCCGACAAATTGAAAAAAAAGCTATTAAGCGTCTCCAGCATCCATCGCGCCGCCGGCTTCTTGCCAGCTACGTAGCATAGTGCTAAAGCCTAAAGGCTAATACGAGCCTTTAGGCTTTTTTTTGAGGTTTATGTGAATAATTCTATACAGTCTATAGCAGCTCTTATCTTTGACATGGATGGGCTTATGCTTGATACCGAAAGGCCGGCGCTTGATGCTTGGATAAAGGCGGCGGGGCAATTCGGCTATACCATAGAACCGCAGGTGGTGTTTCGTACTATTGGAATAAACGAGCCGACTATGCGTGCCTTGTACGCCGCCGAGTATGGGACGCAATTTCCCTACGAGGCAATTCGTAATGCTGTCCGGCAAATCCTCGCACAGCAGCCGATAGCGCATCGTCCGGGCTTGCTTATTTTGCTAGACCGCCTTGCAGCTTTATCCCTCCCGCTTGCCGTAGCTACTTCAACGGGGCAAGAATCTGCCGTCAAGAAGTTACAACAAGCCGGTATTATTGACCGGTTTAGTGCCTTTGTTTTTGGAGATGAAGTAACAAACGGTAAGCCCGCGCCGGATATTTTCCTGCTTGCGGCGCAGCGATTGAATGTTGAACCGTCCTTTTGTGTTGGTTTTGAAGATTCTCCACCCGGTCTTTTAGGTTTATATCGAGCAGGTATCCGGTCAGTTTTTGTTAAGGACCTGCTTGAGCCACCGGCGGAGATTGCGGCTACTATTTGGCATCGCTACGAAAATCTTGCAGAAGTCGTTGAACTATTTAAGGAATACTAACAGGCCAGCCCGCCAGCGGGTTCCAAAGCTTCGGCGCAGGTATCGGAAGCGGATATACGGCTTTTTGCCTGACAGAAGCAAGATGAGGTCTGACCCTTCTCAGGGAGCTGCATCTTCCCTACCGAAGCCATAGGATCTGACAGGCTGAAACCATAGTGTCAGGCAGGCCGACCGCGTAATGTGGAGAGCTTCTATTGCCCAAAGGGTCAGATCTCCGGCTATACCTGCCGCGTATACGGGCGTATCACTGACAGTGATAAGAACGCAGGCACACACTCGCTCCACAGTAATTTGACCCAATCTATGTCAGCAGCTTGATCCGAGCCGGGTCACTGACCAAATTCTATCCGTGTCAGATCCTCTGACACAGCCTATATCCAACTCTCTGACATAATCCGTGTTAGGCAAAAGGCCGTACTCCGTCCTTGATACCTGCGCCGAAGCTTTGGAACCCGCTGGCGGGCCGGCCTGTCTTAGAGGGTGAGATCGTGATTTTTAATTCTTTCAAGTGCATACGCTGCAAAGTCTGCTATTTTCATGGATGGGAGCTGCTTGCCATCACGCAGGCGAATCGCCACAGTTCCTTCGTCCTTTTCACGCTGCCCAACAATAAGCATATAAGGTATCTTGCGGCCTTGGCAGTTGCGAATCTTTGCATTCATCCGACTATCGTCTAATTCGGCTGTAACCCATATATCCTGCGCTTTAAGGTGCGTGCTTACCTCTTGGGCATAATCATTAAATGCCTCGGATACCGGAATAACGGCGGCCTGTTCAGGCGCAAGCCAAAGCGGGAAAGCACCGCCGAAATGTTCTATCAGCACGCCGAAAAAGCGCTCCAAAGAACCAAGAAGCGCCCGATGAACCATGTAAGGGCGTTTTGCCTTGCCGTCCGTATCAATATACGTCATGTCAAAGCGCTCAGGCTCGTTAAAATCAAACTGAATCGTGGTCGTTTGCCACTCTCTTCCAAGCGCATCCTTGATCTTGAGATCGATTTTAGGGCCATAAAAAGCGCCGCCGCCTTCGTCAATTTCATAAGGCAAATGCTCTGTATCAACAGCCTTTCGCAAAGACTCCAGCGCTTGGTCCCAGCGTGAGCTCTCCCCTACCGACTCTGCCGGCTTGGTAGCTAAATACGCCTTAATGTCCTTAAAGCCGAAGACCTTCCATAGCTTTAGGCTGAAGCGGAGAGCTTCGAGTATCTCTGCCTCTATCTGTTCAGGCGTACAGAATATGTGCGCATCGTCCTGAGTGAAACCCCTGACCCGCAGCAAGCCGTGCAGTACACCGCTGCGTTCATACCGGTAAACAGTTCCCAGTTCCGCCCAGCGCAACGGCAAATCCCGATAGCTGCGCCCTTTGTTTTTGTATATCATAATGTGGAACGGGCAGTTCATAGGCTTTATAATGTAATCCTGCCGGTCAATCTGCATGGGAGAATACATATTGCTCTTGTAAAAGCCCAGATGCCCTGATGTCTCCCAAAGCCATGCTTTGCCGATATGCGGTGTGTAAAGGATTTCGTATCCGTTACGGTAATGCTCATGCCGCCAAAAGTCCTCGACAGCAACCCGTATTCGCCCTCCATTCGGATGCCAATAGATGAGGCCCGCGCCGGCTTCCTCGTGGATAGAATACAAATCGAGCTCTTTACCAAGCCGCCTGTGATCACGGCGTTCTACCTCTTCCAAGAAGGCAAGGTAGGTTTTCAAGTCCTTAGGGTTTTCCCAAGCGGTACCGTAAATACGGCTCAACATGGCCTTGTTTTCATCGCCGCGCCAGTATGCGCCGGCTATACTCATCAGCTTGAAGGCGCCCGAATGTATTTCCCGTGTATTAGAGACGTGCGGCCCTCGACAAAGATCGTACCAGAAGAGCTGTCCATCTGCGCTGCGCTGTTCATAGATCACAATTTCTTGATCTTCAGGCAGTTCTTCTATGAGTTCCAGCTTAAAAGGCTCATCAGCAAAACGGGCGCGTGCTTCACTGGAACTGACAACAAGCCGCACAAAATCTTGTTTTGAGTCTATGATCCGCTTCATCTCCATTTCGATGGAGGGCAAATCCTCTGCACTTATAGTTTTCGGAAAGAGGAAGTCGTAGTAGAATCCGTTTTCTATAGCGGGGCCTATGGCAATTTTAGTGCCGGGAAAGAGCCGGCAGACTGCCGCCGCCAAGCAATGGCTGACTGAATGGCGGATTAACGATAATTTTTCTTTATTAGACATAGCCTAAGCATCGTCATTTTAGGCGCTTCAGTCAAGTCAGGCCAGTCAGGTCAGGCTGTGGCGGAGGTTTTGCGTGGGAATGAGCGTAGCGGTTGAGCTAGCCAACCGGAACCCCCAAGCCGCCGGAACGTAAACAGTCCTGTTTTATACGACGTTGGGGGCATTCTACAATTTTTTTATAATTATATAAAATCTATGCATTATGAAATTTATATATCCGTCCTTTTCAATTATTTGATTTATTATTTTTAGTTTCCTATAGTATTTATTAATACTAAAATCTTCTACTTGCCATGGTATACATTTTAAATAATATACAAATGCCCCTATATCATTAAATTTCATTTTGCCGGTTTTTTCACCGCTTTCTAAAATTTCCATTCCATTGTCTTCAAACATTTCTATATTCTTTATCATACACCAGTTAACATATTCTATTGTCTTTGTTTCAAATACCATGTTTATATCTATTCCATTAAGACCTCCAACCTGTTGTGTTATAAATATTCCTTCCTTTTTTAATGTCCTTTTTAATTCTTTTATTTCATAAGATCCATGTCTGTTAATTATTATATCAAAATATTCATCGGTAAATGGAATCACACCGTCTTCTCCAATAGATTTTAATATAATATTTTTCTCCTTTAATCTTTTTTTAGCAATAGAAATATTTGGTTCATAACTTTCTGTTGCATATACATTTTTAGGTAAATTTCTTAATGAGACAAGAAATTCTCCGCCTCCTGTTTCCATATCCAGTAATGTTTCTTTTCCGGGAAAATACTTCTCCACAATATTTTTATAATCCCATGGCAACATATCTTCTTCCATGCGCCCGATTTGCGAAATGAGTATTTGCAGAGGAAATATGGACTATAATTTTTTCTGTGGTATTCTTAACAAACAAATTTTTGACAGCTCAAAACGGGATTTGATAGAGAAAATATCAAATTATCCCGACAGGTA